>DATGWP010000048.1:0-10361 GCA_035299425.1 Chitinophagales bacterium
CGGTGCTGGCTACAAAGCGGGTACCTATCTGCACGCCCTCGGCGCCCAGCACCATAGCGGCTAACATGCCACGGCCGGTAGCTATACCACCGGCGGCTATAAGCGGTAGCGTAGTAGCCGCGCGCACCTGCGGTATAAGCACCAGGGTGGTAGTCTCTTCGCGCCCATTGTGCCCGCCGGCCTCGAAGCCCTCGCACACTACGGCATCGCAGCCGGCCTCTTCTACCTTGCGGGCAAACTTGCCCGACGATACCACATGCACTACTTTAATACCGTGCTGCTGCAGGTGTTTGGTCCATGTTTTGGGGCTGCCGGCGCTGGTAAACACAATCTTTACGCCCTCCTCTACTATAATGGCCATGTGCTTATCTATATCGGGGTATAGCAGGGGCACGTTTACGCCAAAGGGTTTATCGGTAGCGGCTTTGCATTTTTGAATGTTATCGCGCAGAATATCGGGGTACATGCTGCCACTGCCTATAATGCCCAGGCCGCCGGCATTGCTTACGGCGCTGGGCAGCTGCCAGTCGCTGCACCAGATCATACCGGCTTGTATAATGGGGTATTGTATTCCGAATAGTTGGGTGATTCTGTTGCTCATATAAAACAGTTGAGATAAAAGTTTATTCGAATTGTTTGTTGTAAGCCGCTACATGGTGCGGAAACTCTTCTTCGTAAAAGGGATACTCTACACCGGCAATATCGAGGGTGAATACATCAGCATCCATACCCGATACCGAAAGCGAGGTGCCGGCTATTTCTACACCGGTGGGGCTTATAACCCGCAGGCCTGGCAGGTGCGGGGTAGATAGCAGTTTATCAGTAGCGTTATCGGCCAGCAGGTGCAGGTTATGCTGCTGGCAATAGGCTTTAAAGAAATCGTAGCCCGAAGTGATGGTATCGAACTTGATTTCGCCAAACACTACGCCCATAGGGGCATCGTGCGCTTCTAACAGCGTGGTGCCTATTTGGGTTCCATCCAGCAGTATGTTGTAAACTTTGGGTGTCATGTAAGCCGGTTAATCATTCTTTTCTCCGCGCAGGTCCAGCTCGGTGTTATCGCCTATGTTCAGGCTCTGGCTAAGGCCGCGCACCATCGTATCGCTGCCTATAAGCGATGAGTGCAGCACCACATTCTCCAGCTTGCTGAACGAGCCCACGATGGAATTTTTGATAACCGAGAAGTTTATCTCGGTGTTCTCGCCTATAGATACATTGGGGCCTATGATAGAGTTTTTGATACGTGCACCTGCGGCTATCTGCACCGGTGGTACTATAATAGAGTTATCGCTGGTGCCTTTATTGCCGGCTTTATCGCCCAGCTTTTTAAGCAGTATGCAGTTAGTCTCCAGCAGTATATCTTTTTTACCTACATCGTACCAGCTCTCTATTTTATGGCTCTTGAACTTTACGCCATCTTTAATCATTTTCTGCAGGCCATCCGTCAGGTAAAACTCGTTGTTGTTGCGCAGGTTGTTGGTTATGTTGTAATCCAGCGCATCGAAAAGCTTAGCGGTTTCTTTTATGAAGTAAAAGCCCACCAGCGCCATGTTGCTCTTTGGTATCATGGGTTTCTCCTCTACCTTTTTGATAAAACCTTCGGCATCTATCTCGGCCACACCAAAGGTGCGGGGGTCGTCCACCTTTTTTACCACTAAGGTGCTGTGCTGCTCGGCCAGTATCTTCTTAATATCAATATCTACTATGGTATCGCCCAGGTGTATTACCAGTTCTTTGTTAAGGTCCAGGGCATCTTTAGCCATCCAGATGGCGTGGCCCAGGCCTTCGCGTTGTTCCTGCTGCACAAAACGGGCATCCAAGTCGGGGTAGTTTTTCTCTACAAACTCTTTAATCTTTTCGCCCAGGTAGCCTATTACAAATACAAAATCGGTGATGCCGTTTTCTACCAGCTCATCTATAATAAAGCTGAGGATGGGTTTACCTGCTACCGAGATAAGCACTTTGGGCTGCGTATAAGTAAGGGGGCGTAAGCGGGTACCGGCCCCCGCAACTGGGATAATGGCTTGCATGGATTGGGAAAATTAAAGGGCGAATATAATACTTGCATGGTTGCGGGTGGTGAATGTTTTTTCTGTTTCCGTTGGTTAAAACCAACGGCAATGAGATAAGGTGATATTCAAAAAAAAGGAATAAGAGCAAAGTATGCTCCAGCTATAGTATATTAGCTTTTTAAACAACGGATTGATGCTACCCAACTCTACCCACACACCCGATGAAACTATTACTGTATTGGTACTGGATGACGACCCGCACCTGCGGGCGCTGCTGGTGTACCAGGTGAAGAAAACGGGCTTTAAAACCGTAGAGGCCGACACTGTAAAAGCAGCACTGCATATACTGGAAACCCAAGCCATAAACCTGGTGCTGACGGATGTGATGTTGCCTGATGGCAATGGGGTAGAGCTTACGCGCATGATAAAAACCGCTTACCCGCTGATAGAGGTAATTGCCATAACCAGCGAGGGGCGCATAAGCGATGGGGTGCAGGCCATTAAGAACGGGGCATTCGATTACCTTGAAAAGGGCTCGGATAATCACCGGTTGCCGCCGCTGCTGGCAGGTGCTGCCGAAAAACACCGGTTGCAAAGCCAGCTAAAGCAGCTGGATGAAAAGGTGGATGACCTAAATACAGAAGCCAACCGCAAGGACCTGATAGCCGAGAATGCCAAACAACTTGAAAAGGCATCGCTGATATTGAAAGCGCTTCAGTCGCCGCTGCGGCAGCGCATACTGCACCTGATGTTTACGCGCGGCCATGTTACTGTTACGGAAGTATATACCGAAATGGATATTGACCAGCCTATAGCCTCGCAGCACCTGGCTATATTAAAAAATGCGGGGCTGGTAGAGAGTAGCCGTGAGGGTAAGAGTGTTCAATATTCGGCTAACTATACAGGTATAGAGAAGATTGTGGCGGTGGTGCAGCAACTGATGCCGAAGGAGTAGGTGGCTGTTTGGCTTAATTGCTGTTAAGTATAGAGCACACATTAAAATTACTTACCCTTATTAACTTTGCAAACATAAAACCCACCATTGGAGCAAAAACTTAAAGAGATTTATCAGCACTGTTTTGACATGCTGAAACTTGGGGAATCCAAGAATGTAACATTAATGGCTTTTAATGGCGCTATAATCATTGGTATGCTTAAGCTAGCCCATGATTATAGCGAGAATTCCATTATATACTATTTGTGGTGCGCAATTATAGGGTGTAGTATTTCAACTCTATGTTGTTTAATTTCATTAGTAGCACAATTAATACACAGGCAAGTTGATGTTAAACTTGCAAAAAGTGATAATCTCTTATTTTTCGGCTCAATTGCACAATTAAGTCCTGAAGATTTATTGAAAAAACTGTCATCCAGATATGGACTAAAATCTGAAAATGAAAATTATGAGAAAGATTTGGCCAAGCAGATTGTGATAACTGCTCAAATTGCTGCTAAAAAGTATAGTATTTTCAATACAGCAATTACCTGGACCTTTATAGGGATAGCAACTCCATTTAGTTTCTTATTATTCAAAATATTTTACAATCCAAATATATGGGATTAAAGCAGGATATTACCGATAAGGTTAAGGCTATACTTGATGATGACTTTAAAATAGAGGATGTTACTTATGTTCCAGATATAAGCAATTCTAAGCTCACATTTGGCAATACTGGGCTTAGATTTGAGGCGACTGTTCTTTACATAGATATGCGAGGCTCCACGGAAATACTTAGAAAGCATAACAAAGCTACCATTGCGAAAATCCATATGGCATATTTTCACACTGTAGTCAAAATCGCAAAATCCTTGAATGGGGAAGTTAGGAGTTTCAACGGGGATAGTATGCTTGTTTTTTTTCAGGGCACTACTAAAATAACTCTAAGTAATGCAGTGGCAGCAGCTTTACAGATGAATTACATGATTTCCAATAGCGATAGTGGGATTAATAAACTCCTTTCTGGCTATTCAGCAATCAACTTTGGGGTCGGCATAGATGACGGCAAAGTTCTTTGCACAAAAATAGGAGTTGGAGGTGATTCGAATAACCAAGATTTAATGTGGATTGGAATGGCAGTAAATAAATCTACTGTTATAAGTGACACAAGGAAATCGCCTTATCCAATAGGCATTTCAGAATATGTGTACAGCAATTTAGAAGATAATGTCAAATACTATAACTCAAAAGATGCATGGGGCAACGTAGTTAAATTGAATTTATGGAGTAAAAGCACTTTTGATTTTAAAGGAGAAATACATTCTTACTATTACACTAATGGATATTGGGCTATAAGCTAACTTACATGGCTTGCCTGCTAACTGCACTTCCCCAAAGTTAGCAGGCGCTACACTATCAAAATCACCAGCTAACTAAATATTAAATGCCCGATATTATATGTTTAGTAATTTCTTTCACCGAGGTTAAAAAGATTTCTTTGATTACAGGAAGCCCAACTTTTTGTGCTTTAGCCCAAAGCCATGTTAATGCCTTGACTATCTTCTTTTTAGGTTGTTTACTTAAATCATTCTGAATTTGCTTAGCCTCTTCCTTTAATTCATTCAATTCCTTTACTTCGATCTCGCTTTTACCATCCTGTAATTCAACAAGTTTAACCTGAACAGTTTCTAAATACTCGTTTAGAAATAGTTGTTGCTGTAAGTCGAAAGGTGCATACTCCGCATCATCATCTAAAATTTCGAATTGTTTTTCAAATCTTTCTTGATTTGCCTTTATTATAGGATCATCATAAACTGTATGAATTGCATTATACCCCTTAATAATTTTAATCCAAGAATTCAGCGTATCAGACAGGGCAGCACGTTCCACTAATGGAGCGAAGGCTAAAATACTATCCTTACTTTTAGGCTTATATTCCAGTCTGAAAAATTCCTTATTGCTTTGTGCTTCTCGCTTTACAACTTTGAAAAAGAAGTTAGAGTTAGGATCTCTGTCGATTATATGATAGAGCAACTCTACAGTTTTGACTTGCTCGATAATATCAGAGTTGTTATTAACTATAGGTTGGAGCATTTCTAAAATAGTTAAAGGAGTATTCTTTTTCATTTGTTAATAATAAGAAAAGCTCCTGTATCTACCTTGTATTTACCCCTGCAAATCCTTGATAGCGGCTACGTAGTCGAAGCGCTCCAATAGGCCGGTGTCGAATTTGCCGGTGCGGAACTCTTCGTTATCCATTAGCACTATGTGGAAGGGGATGGTGGTTTTTACACCTTCTATTATAAACTCCTCTAAGGCGCGTTTCATTTTTACAATGCACTCTTCGCGGCTTTTGGCACGGCATATTACTTTGGCAAGTAAGCTATCGTAATAGGGCGGCACGGTGTAGCCGGCGTATACGTGTGTGTCTACGCGCACGCCGTAGCCTTTGGGTGTATGCAGCGCGGTTATCTTACCAGGGCTTGGGGCAAAGTTGTTCAAGGGGTCTTCGGCGTTTATACGGCACTCTATGGCGTGCATCTTTTCGGGAAAGTACAGCTTGCCCGAAATAGGTGTGCCCGCCGCTATCAGTATCTGCTCTTTTATCAGGTCAAAATCCATTACCTCTTCCGTAACGGGGTGCTCTACCTGTATACGGGTGTTCATCTCCATAAAGTAGAACTTCTTGTACTTATCTACCAGAAACTCTACCGTGCCCACCCCCTCGTAGTTAATGGCCTGCACAGCCTTTACAGCGGCATCGCCCATGCGCTGGCGCAACTCTGCATCTACAAATGGTGATGGGGCCTCCTCTACCAGTTTTTGGTGGCGGCGCTGTACCGAGCAATCGCGCTCGCTAAGGTGCGTGGCAGCACCGTATTGGTCGCCGGCTACCTGTATTTCTATATGGTGAGGCTCTTCAATAAACTTCTCTAAGTACACCGCATCGTTACCAAAGCTGGCACCGGCTTCGCTGCGCGCCATGGTGTAGGCGTGTTCTAAACCTGCATCGTCGCGCACTATACGCATACCCTTGCCACCACCACCGGCGGTTGCTTTTAGTATTACGGGGTAGCCTATTTCGTTGGCTATCTTCTTGGCTTCTTCTGCGGTGTCTATCAATCCTTCGCTGCCGGGTATGCAGGGCACACCGGCTTTAATCATGGTTTCTTTAGCGGTAATTTTATCGCCCATGCTGCGCATTTGCGCAGGGGTAGGGCCTATAAACTTAATAGAGTATTTACCACACAGCTCGGCAAACTCGGCGTTCTCGGCCAAAAAGCCGTAACCCGGATGTATGGCATCGGCGTTGGTTAACTCGGCCACGGCCATTATAGCCTGCATGTTCAGGTAGCTATCTTTGCTGCGCGGGGCGCCTATGCAAATGGCCTCATCGGCAAAGCGCACGTGCAGGCTATCGCGGTCGGCAGTGCTGTATACAGCCACCGTTTTAATACCCATCTCTTTGCACGTTCTTATAATGCGCAGGGCTATCTCGCCACGGTTTGCAATTAGTATCTTCTTAAACATCTTTTAAAGTATTTAGTATGTAGTATCAAGTAGCAAGACAAAACCGGTGCGGTCTTTATACTTTATACTTAATACCTGCTACCAGCTGTTAAGCTTTTTCTATTAAGAAAAGTGGTTGGTCGTATTCTACCGGGCTGTTGTCTTCGGCCAGTATCTTTACAATTTTGCCGCCGGCGCCGTCAAACTCTATTTCGTTAAACAGCTTCATGGCCTCTATTATGCAAAGGGTGTCGCCGCTGTTTACAGCATCGCCTACCTTTACAAAAGGGTCTTTATCTATACCCGGCTTGCGATAGAAAGTACCTACCATAGGTGCACGGAAGGTAATCAGGTTATCATTCTTAGCCTCGGCCTTAGGGGCTTCGGTTTGTGGTGCCTGCGTTTCGGCCTTAGGGGTTACTGCAGGGGCGCTTACCTGTTGCATAACAGGCTGGGCCACTACGGTTTCAAAGCCCTTATTTTTGATAGTGATAGCAAAGTCGCCTTCCTTTACGCGCAGCTCGCCTATATCGCTTCGCTTCACCAGTTTAATCAGCTCTTGAATTTTCTTCAGATCCATAGTTCGGGGTTTGATGCTATAAAAAATCCCGAGGGTTAATTCGGGATGTCGAAAGTAAAAAGTTTTTGTTTAAAGACAACGGACCAGAGAATTAGCCATTGGGCTGTTTCTGTGGTCCGTTACCTGGTATCTGCGGCTTATTATCCCTTATGAGCCTTTACGCGCTCTACGTAAGTCCGGTCGCGGGTGTTTACCTTTATCTTTTCGCCCTGGTTTACAAATAGCGGCACGTTAACCGTAGCGCCTGTTTCCAGGGTAGCTGGTTTCTGTGCGTTGGTAGCGGTGTTGCCGGCTACAGCTGGCTCGCTATAGGTAATTTCAAGTATTACGTGCTGTGGCAATTCGCAGCCCAGTATCTGGTTGGTTTCTTCATGTACTATCACCTCGCACACATCGCCTTCTTTCAAAAAGTCGTTGTTCTCTATACGGTTGCCGTCTATAGTAATCTGGTCGAAGGTTTCGTTATCCATAAAGTTGTAACCGGTTTCATCCTTATACAAGTACTGGTATGGGCGGCGTATAACGCGCGCGGTAATAATGTCGTGACCGGCAGGGAAAGTATGCTCCAGCATGCGGCCCGATTTAAGGCCCTTCATACGGCAGCGAACAAATGCGTTGCCCTTACCCGGCTTTACGTGCTGAAACTCCACGAATTGATAAATGTCGTTGTTGAACTCTATGCAAAGTCCGTTCTTGATATCTGCTGTAGTAGCCATCTGTTTGGTTTAATTGAGGGGGCGAATATAATACAGAAAGGCCAAAAGACAAGTCGGAAGCCGGAAGTCCGAAGTCGGAAGTTTAAAACCATTGAAATCAAAGAGTTAGTGCAGTTCAGCCATGTAGCTTTTGTTACCGTTGGTTGAAACCAACGGCAATTTGATAAGCGGAATGTTATCCTTTTAATGGCGGACTTAAAGTCCGCAAATGCAAGAACAGCCACCCCCTAGCCCCCTAAAGGGGGAATTTAACAGCCACCCCCTGGCCCCCTTCCCGCTAAGGCGGGAGAAATAAAGGGGGGAATTTAACAGCCAACTATCTCGCCCCGAGCATGCGGTCTGTTTTGCTTTGGCTGTGGCAGGCCATGCAGCTGGCTATCAGGCCTTTTTGGAGTACTTTTTTGCCATCGGGGCTTACTACGGCGTATACCCAGCCGCTGTCGGTGGGGTAGGTTTGGCTGTTGGTTTTAAGCATCAGGTAGAAGTGGCGGCGGGTGGTGGGGTTAAGGTACAGGCTATCGCCCATGCGCAGGCTTTTGCCATCGCCCAGGGTGGTGGTGGCGGTGGTGTAATCGAAGGTGGCCATGTGCAGCACCTGCCCTTCGGGTTGGGCAATATCGTAGGCGTAGTTGCTGTCAAATTTGGCACGCAGGCGGAACACTCTGCCGCCATGCGTAAGGGTATCGGTGCTGCGGCTTTTAAACAGGGTAGTGGGCGGAAACACGCGCTCGTGCTTAGGGTCGAAGGGGCGGGTATCTACGGCAGCCATTTTGGTGGTGTAGTTAAACACGGGTATGCGGTCGTGGGTGGCTACTATGTCCAGAAAGAGTTTGTCGTCGGGGGCCGGGGCGGTTTGCTTGAACCCGGATAGCAGCAACAGGGTGACACCAATAAAGCAGAGTATGGCGGGGCGCATGGGGCGAAGGTAATACAATGTCGGAATCAGGATTTGCAGGATTAGAGGATGGGCAGGATAGCAGCCGGTGAAATAATGCAAACAGCCACACACCCGCCTACGGCGAGGCACGGCCCCGACCGGTGCGTAGCACCGGCTACCCCTCTGCAGAGGGGAAAATACAAGCAGCCAACGGCCAGTTCGCCCCCGCAGTGTTCCGTTTGGGCAGACTCTGCAGGAGGTAACATTGCACTAAGAAGTGGGTGTACATTATGCCCGTTTTTGAAAAAGTGTACACCAGGGCTTCTTGTAATATATTGATTATCAGATATTTATAAAGAAGTCGTGTACACTCACGTGGTGTACACCGAGTGAAAAGTGAGTTGCGGCGCCGGTAGCCTGGCTACCTGCTGGCGTTAAAAGCTACCAGCAACACAACAAATGCCACCAGCACAAAATGCACAGTACTGATATTACGGAAAAAGCGTTCGCTGCGGGTTTTAGTGATTTTGGTTAGCAGCCAGGCCCAAAACAGAGGGTTAAGCCAGGCCAGAAAAAAGCCGCTGATATACCAACCGGTCAGCCAGTCTATTACTGTACCTACCGGAAACCTAACCACACAAAAACCAATAAAAGCCAACTTATAACCCACCGGCCACAGCCACCAATTGCTTGTATCTAACCCTCTATCCTCATAATCGAACAGGGCCATAGACAGTATAAAGGTTACTATGCCCCAAAACAAAGCAAACGATATATAATAGTAAACTTTTATACGGGTAGACATGAAACGAATATAAATATTGTTTCTGTGGGCTTTACCCCCAGCAGAGTCTCCGGAGGCAGGCTTGAGCTAAGCGGGACTCTGCGCCGTATTGGGGGAAATAGATTTGACAACTTTTTAAAAGTTGTCAAATCTGTGCCCCTCACAAAAAGTTGTCAAATCTCATCTTCCAAAAACAGTTTATCGTCACCTGTTAGTTTTTGATTTTCTGCATGGTATTGTCTGTAGCTGTTAGCGCTGCCAAACCATTCCAACACTTCCTGCTTTTTCAGTTTGGTGGGTTTATCTGCCAACATGCTGGTGTATGAACTCCACGCCCATTGTTTAAAATCACCGGTAAGGCCGTGCAGCTGCGGGTTAGCGTGAATGTAATACACCAATTGCGCAAAATACTTTTCGCTGTCTACCAGGGCCCTTTTAAACGGGGTTTGAAACAAGGTGCCTGTTCTATCCTGTTGTTTATTAAATGCCATGGCATACGACTGAAAAAATTTGCGGAACTGGTGACTGACTATCTGGTGAGCCGTTTTTGGCTGTTTAGGCGCATTTAGATTTGACAACTTTTTGAAAGTTTCGTCTGCTGTATTGGTATTTAGATTTGTCAACTTTTTAAAAGTTGACAAATCTGTCCCTGCAAAAGTTGTCAAATCTGCCTCGCTGCGCACTCGCACCAGCAAATGAAAATGATTGCCCAGCAGGCAGTAGGCATAGGTGTCTATCACATCTGATAGATAGTTGTCGTATTGTTTCAAAAAGAATTTATAGTTGCCATCGTTTGCAAACAGGGGCTTTCTATCTACCGTGCGGTTGTATATATGGTAAAAATTATCGTTACAAAACTGTGTGTAGTAGTGCTCCGTTTTTGCCATTGGTTACGGTTTTGTGGGTTTACAGATTTGTCAACTTTTAAAATTTTCATTCGCTGTA
>DATGWP010000049.1:0-5275 GCA_035299425.1 Chitinophagales bacterium
GATGTAGCACCCGCCGTGCCATTGGCACCATTGCTGCCACCCGTACCGCCTGCCCCGCCACCGGCTCCTGCCCCTGCCCCACCATCGCCACCTCGTGCGTTGAAATTATCATTATCTACTCTGCCTAGCGTACCTGCCTGTCCTGGTAAACCATTACTTCCGGCCACACCACTCGTACCCGCAACACCATCTCCAGCCCTGCCTGGTAACATGCGACAGCGAACGAACTGGTAATCGCTGCAACTGGTCATATGGAATATATAATTACTCATAGCCACATTGCCGGGTGTTGTAGCTGGACAATCCTGGGTAGTAAAGGTTATATCCTGAAACCTGAAATACGCGCTTGAATTCATATATATAGCTACTATGCGTGGTGCAGTAGGGGCACCCTCAGGGTTCAGATTATTTCTCGCAATAGTAGTAGCACCAGGGGCACTTGTTTTAACCCAGGTAACCGGGTCGAAGCCCCCCTCTATAGTTGTATAACTGGTAATACTGGTAATAGGATTAGATAAAGTATATGTACCCGTGCCAAGCTTAATAATAGAGTTATTGCACTGCGCCAGGCTTATAGCGCCCAACAAACTGGCAGGGCTGGCCTTGGTACCGTTACCGTTACCATTTACTGTGGCGTATATAACCGCACAACTCTGTGGCGGAGGCGGCGCAGCAGTGTTAATTTGAGAACAAACAGTATCGCTCGGGCAACCGCTGACATCATTTATAGATACACAATATGTTGTAGAGTTGGGTGGGGTAGCCACCGGGTTAGGGCAGTTTGTGCAACTCAGGTTAGCTGTTGGTGTCCAGTTATACGTTGGGTTTACTGCGTTAGTTTGCACCAAAAGATTTACAGCCCCACCTGCACATAGGGTTACACTGGCAGGATAAATGCTAATAGTGGGTTTTTGTTTTCGGGTAACAACTACTACATCTGTTTTTTGGCATCCACTGGCAAAATAAGCGGTCACGGTATAAATAGTGGTATTCTGAGGGTTTACCGTTATCGATTGGGTATTCCAGTAGGTATTACCATCGCCCCAGCGGTAACTGGTGGGTTGTGTGCCAACTACAGTAGCATTAAGTGTAGCTGTTTGCCCCGGGCAAAGGTTTACATCCGGCCCTGCATTTACCGGTGGTTCGGTACTTGGTATTACATTTATAGTATACGAATAGGTATTATTACCGGTATAAGGGCAGTGGTCGTCCTCTACAGTTACGGTAAAAAAGTTAGTGCCCACATCGTCAGACGTAGGTGCCCAGCAGAAGGTTCCAGTTGGGCGGGAGCCGCCCGATGTGGTAAATGTGGCTCCTGGAATACCACTGTTAGCAGTCATGGTCACGTTATCGCCGGCATCGGCATCAGCAGAGTTGATGGTAAAACAGGTATCGCTGCAAGCCGGAATGGTAAGTTGAAAGCTTGTGGCCGAATTAGACCCGTTTATACCGGTTGCTGTAGGCAATTCGTTGCTACAATTGATAATTGTAAACTGCATATCGCGCACAATACAGCCAATACGAACGCCGTTGCGGTACTCATCTATACGTATAGCCGCCACAGCTACCTGTATGGCATCAGGGGTATAATTAATATCGCCGTTTACAGGGTCAAGTGTATAAGGGTTTATTGTATTAGTATTAAAAGGGCCGTTGCCGTTATATGGCGAGCGGTAACCCACCACAGCACCGCCATCGGTAAGCGAAGCGGTAGGGCTAAATACCAATGAGTCGCCATCGATATCAATTACCCCGTGATTGTAATTAACCGGCTGGTTAACGCAATAAAACGGAATAGGATTATTAAGGAAAAACGGAGAGTTATTACAAGGGCTCACAGTATTATCCAGGCAAATAGCAATATACACGCTTTCATTGCCGGGCGAAGTTAAATTGGTAATAGCATCATTGCGGCAGCAGAGAGACCAGCTGAGGCTCCAGTCATTACCGCAGCCCGGGGGCAAATTAATGGTACCTGTGAAAGTATACTTCTCAACTCCATATTGGCCACTACCCCCACAGGCAGTATTGGTATTTTGCGGACACACAGGTGTTATATCTTCTGGTGGACCAACCTGCGTTACAGTAATACTGCTATTAACCCCACATTGTGCCGATGAAAAATAAACCAGGTGAGAGGCTGACATACTTACACCGTTACAATCCCGATATACCTGTAAAGTAATGTTATATTGACCGGGAGCTACACACTCATAGGTCATATCAACCCCCATGGTGTGGCTGGCCAAAGCTTCGGTGTTACTAAATAGTATAAAAGAAAGCAAAACCAATACAGCGTGTAGATGTCTTCTCATTAGCTTGTTCGGGTATATCTGTCAGGGTTAAACAGGGCGGTTGTAAATATTGAAAATAGATTCCACATTAACCAAATAATTTGTAACCAACATTTTACAGTTAATCAGATTCTAATGGTTGATGAAATTTAAGCTAATAAGGTTGCGTGCCGGTCTATAAAAATGAGCACCATTCATCATTAGCCGTTCCGTCAAATTACCGGTTGGCTGCTATACATCTACCCAAGCCATTTTGTACCGGAATTACCTGTAGCTAATAGCAATTTTAATATGCAGGCAACCTGAAACAGGGTATTTATAAAACGTGCTGAGGATGTATTAGCTAACCCGAAACAAAACGGAACTCTTTTTGCATATCCCAATTTATGCAACCAGAAATCATAATACTAACTATAGGCATAGCGGCAAGTGCACTTAGTGCATTTTGCATGCTGCCGCAACTTATTAAAATAGCCAAAGAGAAGGCCGCAGAAAACATTTCGATCCCCATGCTTATTACCCTAATATTGGGCTTAAGCTTATGGTTAACTTATGGTGCATTAAAGAAGGATTACATCATTGTGCTTTCCAACGCTATTTCAGTAGGCATCAACATTGCCATATTGGTACTATCAGTATTTTATAAAGGCAACACGGCGTCGTCTAAAGCCTAATAACGGGAAAACCTTTCCCCATCTATATTATGCTAACGAGGGTATTCCTCTGTATGGGTGCTTGGCAGGGCTTTTGGTAACAGTTAGGCTAATTTACTCAATATAAACCACCAAAAATGAAAAAATCAACACTGCTTGCTACCGGCATGTTTATCCTAACAGTTATATCCAGTTCCATTATTGCTTTGTCGTGCAACAACAAACCCGGAACCATTACAGAGGATACAGCAGAAATTGCAAACGAGCAAAACGACACAAAATTTGAGAATAAAAAGCAGGAGAATGATGCTCAGTTTCTGGTAGACGCCACCGCGGCCAGCCTGCAGGAGATAAAACTTGGTTCACTTGCTATGCAAAGAAGCAACTCGAAGGAAGTGCGCGACCTGGGTAAAATGATGGTAGAAGCGCATACCAAGGCTTTGAAAGAAGCACGCGATCTTGCCAAAGCCAAACAGGTTACAGTGCCCGACTCCATAACCAGCGATACGTACACAGTATATACTGACCTAAGCTCAAAATCGGGTAACGATTTTAATAAAGCCTATTGCGAAAAGTTAATAGAAGCACATAAAGATGCCATTGGCAAATTTGAAAAGGAAACCGCCGATTCACGCGACCAGGACATTAAAGAATGGTCAGCCGGTATGTTGCCTGAGTTGCGCAAACATGTAGACCATGTGTATACCTGCCAAAAGAAACTGGGTATACAGTAACCGCATAGTACCCTAAACCACTACCATGAACAAAATAGGAAAATTTGGAAGGTTCGGCGCTGCGCTGAGCAAAGGATGGGTTATAACCTTGCTGGTAATTGCGGTATTGCTTATAGCCATACGAATAGCCCTGCCCCCGGTAGCTAAATATGTAGCCAACGACTACCTGGGTGGTAAACTGCCTGGCTACGTGGGGCACGTAGATGCTATTCACTTTTCGTTTTTCCGTGGAGCTTACCAGGTAGAGGGTTTCTACCTAGATAAAATGGATTCAGTGCTTAAGAAGGCCACCCCTTTCGTTTCGGTTGACCTGATTGACCTCTCATTGGAGTGGGGCGCACTATTGCATGGCAAGGTGGTGGGGGAATTATACTTCGAAACACCGGTAGTTGCCTTTACCAAAGATAAAGTAGAGCCGAAACAAGTAGTAGAGGATACAACTACCTTTAAGCAATTGCTGGATGTAGGTATGCCCCTGGATGTTAATATAGTAGAGATTGAAAATGGCTCAGTCCACTATAAAGACCTTACATCTTCGCCTTTAGTTGATATTGCCATGACAAACATTAACGTAAAAGCTGAAAACCTACAGAATACCGTAGACCCTATTCAGGTTTTGCCCTCAACAATTTTAGTTGATGCCAACGTTTACGGAGGCAGCGTGCATATTGATACCAAATTGAACCTGCTGGCCGATGAGCCAACATTTGATGTACAGGCAGAGGTGAAAGACCTGAACCTCCCTTCGCTAAATAATTTTTTTAAGACCTACGGAAAATTTACGGTGGAGACCGGGACCTTTGGTGTATATGCAGAAGTAGCTGCAAAAGACGGCGCTTTTAAGGGATATGCGAAACCGCTTATGAAAGATTTAAAGATGCTTGGCCCCGACGATAAAGATGAAAACGTACTTGTAAAGTTATGGGAGGGTATTCTCGACGCGGTAGTATGGGTGTTTAAAAATAAACCCGAAGACCAGCTGGCTACTAAAATACCGATTGAAGGAAGATTTACCGACCCTAAGCCTAACATACTTTACACCATTTTTGCCCTGCTACGCAATGGTTTTATTGACGCACTGAACCCCTCACTGGATTATGAAATAAACATTCATTCTCCAGCAGAAGTGGATACGCGTAAACCAGCCCAAAAATTTAAAGATAGAATGCAGGGCATAAAGAAAAACAGGGACGCAGTAAAGGCCGATAATGATAAAGGAGGCAAAAAAAAGAAGGCAAGCGAAAAGAAAATGGAAGATAAGAAATAAGCAAGCGGAACATTATCATTTTCTACTTTTGCCGGTATGCGCCTCCTCTCCTTTCTGTTTCTGTTATTTACGCTACAGGTTACCGCACAAACCGATCATATCCGCGTTATCCATAAACAGCAGAGATTTAAAAGCGACAGCGGTGCAACCTTTATAGTCCACTGGGATGAGGTAGAGCTACCCAACAAAAAGGCAGAGAAAACTATAAACGAGGTGCTTACTTTGTATGCCTGCAACTATATCCGCTCGGCGCATGGTTATGAGCAAACAACCGAATATTCTCCTAAAAGCAAAGTGGTTTATGCCAAACACGGGTTTATCAGCATC
>DATGWP010000050.1:0-6111 GCA_035299425.1 Chitinophagales bacterium
GATATAAAGCCAATCATTTTCCCTTCTCTGAAATAACCATACAGGTTGTAGTTATCGGGCAGTTGTTCTTTTTGGGTACGGAAAAACTCCTTATTCAATTCGGCCAGCTTAAAGTCGGCGTTGCGCATTACATTATTATACAAGCGGTAAATATCTTCCTGGTGGGCCGCAATCTCGGTAGCGCTCATGTTCCTGGTCTCTACGCCCGCCTCGCCACATAATGTAAATACCTTTTTGGCCCTTACCCTATACTTAGACGAAAGTGAATTAAGATAATCGTCGAAGGTTTTCCACTCTGGCCGCAGCTTAATACTCATATCGCTTTCTACGGTAATTTCGTGGTAGCCCAATTTTGCAAAACCGGCATCAAACTCTGTTTTAGGTGCATACATATCCGACACTAAAACGGCTTTAATATTTCCTTCTTTCACCAGGTCATTAATTACTTTCCGCACAACTTTAGCGCGGGTGGTTTTATCTATATCACTGTTGAAGTAAAAACCGTTTTCGCCGGTCATAAACACATTGCCGCTAACCAATAACCGCAGGTTTACCATATTCAGCAGCTTTTCGGTAATAGCCTTGGCAGCAGCCATTACGCGGTTACCCTCTTTAAACTCAGGAAAATAATTGATAAGCTGGTTGGCGTGAAACATGACTACCTGAAAATACAAAGCGCCCACCGTTACATCATTTCGCTTAACCAGCACATACCTAAACTGCATTTGATCGCTATTCACCGCCTCTATCAACTTAAGGCTTTCGTGCTGCATCAGCACATTGTGGGCGGGTATATGTTTATTCCATTGCAGTTCGCCCAGTTTTTCGATACTATCGAAAACGGATACAGAAAAGTCTTTTATAGATTCACACTCTGCCTGGGCAGAACATCGGTATGGCACAGCTATATCCACTAATTAGTTTTCAACTTAGACGAACAAGATTCAAAAAAATTTCACCAGACAAAAAGAGCCGCGTTTTTGGTCGCGGCCCTAATAAAACACTTACAATAAGCTACTTAACAACACTCAACTGCTTGGTTTTTACTATTCCACCCACATTCAGGCTATACAAATAATTGCCCGGCTGCAGTTTGGCCGTATTATACACTGTTGAGTTAAAACCGTTGTTACCTGTTGCCTGAATTTCATCTACCAGCTTTCCGGTTAGGTCATATACTTTCAATTCAACTTTGGTAGCCACCGGCAAATAGTAGGTGATGCGGGTTTCGTTGTTAGCCGGATTGGGCATAGCATCATACAATTGCGGTGTGCTTACAAAACCTTCTACCGATTTCGGATCCTCTATTGCGGTAGGTGCCGGTTCTAGTATAGTACTATCCAGCACCATATCTTCATCGCCCTGCTGATAAATGAGGTATGAGAAATAAACCAGCATCATCTCATCGGTGGTAGACTCACCGGCATGCACATGTTGGGGTGGTGAGCTTGGGTTATGTGGGTTATTTGCGGTGTTATCGTACGTTGCAATGCCATAAAACTTGCTGCCTATTGGCATAAAAACAAGCTTCTGGAATGTGTAGAAACCCTGCCAGTGAAAATCCCAGTCATTTATTTTAATAAAAGGAATGGTATCGCCAGCCGGTGTTTTACCAAATACCAACCAGCTTTTGCAAAGCAAGTGAGCATGTGGAGCCACGTTTAGTAAAGAAACACCCTGTATAGGATAATTAGTAGGAATAGTATATTCCGTGTGAAAGGTTTTGCTGGAGTTAGCAGGTATCGACAAAGGCCCGTCTGTCATTGAGCCCATATGGTTCAAAGGTGGCTGAATAAACACAGGGCGTAGGGAAGCAGTACTCAACTTTATATTAAGTTTTGTGCTATCCATTTTACCAGCGCTTCCTGCGGGATAATGTATTTGCAGTATAAGCCGTGAGTTTTTGTGCAATGTAACACCCATGCCGTTAGGATATATACTTGGCATTTGTCCGGGTACCCAGCCACCCACCAGGGCTGCATTGTTTACTCCAGGGCCACCAAAACTCGTATAACCAGGCTCAGGGGTATTATTATCTAACAGCAACGATTGCTGCGAAGATGTAGTATCTTCATAAATAAGAATGTGGTGAACTATAGACGGGTTGCCGGGTATGGCCTCTACAGCCGTCATAAACTGGTCTTGCGAAAGGTTGGTAGGTATAGTAAAGCACTGGTAAAGGTCGTAGTTAACGTTAGCGGGCACCGTAAAAGTTGGAATTTGAATAACCATGTCCACACCATTCAGTGATGAGCCATTGTTATATACCGGTGGTGCAGGTGCATTGGCTGTATCGCCGGCAGGTGTACCACCGCTAACCCATGCATTTATCTTTGTAATTTCGTCACTACTAAGGTAGCGCTCATCTTTATAATGGTTATATTCTCTATCTGGTGGCCATGGCGGCATTTTGCCCGAAGATACCGCGTCTGATATCATAAACTGTGCGCCTTTGGCATCGCTGTAGGTCATCAGCGAAAAAGGAGCAAGGCCCCCTTCGTGGTGGCAGCTGGTGCACTTGGCATGCATAATAGGGGCTATATCAGTAGCCCAAAGCGGTGTTTGTGAGTAGCCTGCATTGCACATTACAAATCCAAAAGACAGAAGTAGAAGTTTCTTAATCATTATTGCTTTGATGGATGTTTTGGGTAATCCTACGAAAGTAAGCAAAAAAGCGAATGTGAGTGTTAAGGAGTTACAAATAGGTTACAATTTTACCTCACTCTATGGCCCTCTCTTAAAGCAGAGAGACTTAAGTCTGATTAACTATTCCAGAACGCTTAATCACTGTTTCTTTAAAGAGCCATCGTGATTAATATATCTAAAAGTATAATCCTCGACATGTTTTCCCCCTGAATCAATAAATGAACCAAATAGACCGCGCCAATCTTCAAAATCAGCTTCCTCGTTCGTATCCCACCTGATTAAACCATAAGTTTTAGAATTACCTGTTTCCCAGTATTCAGCAGTTACAATACCGTAATCACCATCAAGAAAAACCTTCATTCCGGGATAGAAATCTGAGTCCATCGCTAAATTCTTTCAGGATTATTCCACCTACGCCATCGCCTCTATCAAGTCAAACTCGGTGATAATACTAAGAGCACCTGAGTTGGCTTTAACCAGCACGGCCGTGTTATCCTTAGATATGTGCTTGCTTATATCAGACGTCGTATCGGTAAGCTCTACAAACGGAAACGGCTTGCTCATTACCTTACCTACCAGTTCATCGCGGTGGTATGGATTGTCCATCAGCAGTTGAAGTATACCATGCTCGGTAATGCTGCCCAGGTTGTTATACCCTTCTAACACAGGTAGCTGTGTTAGGCTCATCTCTTTCATTTTTTTAAAGGCGCTGGCTACGGTTTCGTTAGGGTCGGCAGTTACTAATTGTGTGATTCGTTTGCGCTCAATAATATTTTTGGCGGTAATAACCTCGTCTACCAAAAATCCGCGCTCGCGCATCCAGTCATCGTTGTATATTTTGCCCATGTAGCGGCTGCCGTGGTCGTGCAGAATAACCACCACTACATCATCTTTCTTAAACCGGTCTTTTAGTTGCACCAAACCTTGCATAACGGTGCCGGCACTATAGCCGCAAAAGATTCCTTCTTCGCGCGCCAGGCGGCGGGCCATAATAGCACCGTCTTTATCCGTAACCTGCTCAATATGGTCTATATACTTCATGTCGTAATTCTGCGGTACAAAGTCCTCTCCTATTCCTTCGGTTACGTATGGGTATACCTCGTTATTATCCAACTCGCCGGTATCGTGAAATTTCTTTAGCAGCGAGCCGTAAATATCAATACCCAATACCTGTATGTTGGGGTTCTTTTCTTTCAAATACATAGCCACGCCCATTACCGTTCCACCGGTGCCTATGGTAGTTACATAGTGCGTTACCTTACCTTCCGTTTGCTCCCATATTTCGGGGCCGGTACCTTCGTAATGCGCCTGGCGGTTGCTGAGGTTATCGTACTGGTTCATGTGATATGAGTTCGGTATTTCCTTAGCCAAACGCTTGGCAATGGAGTAGTACGATCGCGGGTCCTCAGGCTCTACATTAGTAGGACAAACAATTACCTCGGCACCCAGTGCACGAAGTATATCCAGCTTTTGTTTAGATTGTTTATCGGTAGTGGTAAAAATACACTTATAACCGCGCACTACCGATGCCAGCGCCAAACCCATACCGGTATTGCCGCTGGTACACTCTATAATAGTGCCACCGGGTTTCAATTTGCCTTCGCGCTCGGCATCTATTATCATCTTAATACCAATACGGTCTTTGATGCTATTGCCGGGGTTGAAGTATTCTACCTTAGCCAAAAACAGGCCCGGTATATCTTTGGTAATTTTATTAAGCTTAACCAAAGGCGTGTTACCAATGGTATCTACTATGTTGTTAAAGTATTTCATGCGGCTAAATTAATTAGTAATACAGGAATCTGTAAATCAGTCAATCTGTAATTGCAACATTCTCTACAAATCCGCATTGATACGGTCGTATAGTTTCTCTACAAAAACAAGCGTAGCCGGGCAGTGCGTAATGTTGTTGATATATGTTTTCTCGGTAGCCTGGTAGCGGAAATCCTTTCGGATAATGTGCGGAAAACCGGCACAGTCATCGGGGCGTATTTCGTAAATGCTGCATTTGTGGTCTTTTTGTAAAAACTGGCAGGGCGTGCTTTTGTTTATAATATCGTTGTTAGAATCCGTTTTTAACCACTTATCGTAAAACTGCTGGTAGGTCATGTTAAGGTGCGCCGAAATACGCTTCACATCCTTACGGGTATAAGTAGGCGTCATTTTCTTGCAGCAGTTAGCACAATCCAGGCAGGCTACTTCGCTCCAGGTGGCTTTATCTACCTCGGCCACCACTTTAAGTATGCCGGGGGCTTTAGATTTACCTACTTTCTTCATGAATTTAGCCAATACTGTCTTTTTGCGGTAAGCCCTGCGCTTATACTTATCAGGATCAAATTTTATTGCCATAGTGTGTATAGAAAGCGCCGAAAATAATTATTTGTGCATGTATGAATACCTTGTGTGGAATTCTTTATAAAAGGTGTTTACAACCTTTCCACACAGGGTTAACTCTTAGTTAGTAGGCAAATTGCCGTTTCTATCTTATTTTTTACTTTTAATGCTCACTTTTCAATAGATTATGAATAAAGTTTACAACACGCTTTTAAGTGCATTGATTCTTTTGGGATTTAGCTTTTCGCTTCAGGCGCAACAGTGCGATGTAATTTATTGCGCTCCTAATGGTGCCAGCGGCCCGGGTGCAGGCACCAGAGCCAACCCGGCCAGTTTACAATATGCGCTGCAAACATTGGTAACACCTACCAGCAATCGCTTGTACCTGGCCCAAGGCGTGTATAATACAGCGGCAGAAATTCAGCTCACTAACAATTTGATTATAGAAGGAGGGTTTGACCAAACTACATGGGTAAAAAGCAATGTGCCACCTACCGTTATACACCGGGGCAATAACATAGTGCTGCCACCACCTGCAAATGGCACAGGTGTAATAGCGGGATTCAATGTTTCAGGTTTCAGATTGCAAGACCTTACTTTAGAGATGGATACGCCCAACGGGGTTGCGGCTACGGCATACGGTGTATACCTGAATGGTTGCAGCAACTACAACATAGTGCGCTGCTTTGTAACCAGCGCCGATGGCACACCGGGCGCCAGCGGAGCGCCGGGTGCAGCGGGAACACCGGGAGCAAACGGTGCCAATGGCTTACCCGGTTGTAATGAAAGTTGTGTGCCGGCCGGTGGTGCAGGTGGTTTGCCGGGTGGCGGTGCCGGTGGTGCCGGTGGCCGTTGGGCAGGCTCTGCGGCTTCTAATGGGTCACCTGGCAGTTGTAATGCAGCTGGTGGTAATGGTGGAACAGGCCCCAACTGCGGTTGTGGTTTATTTGGCAATAGCCAAAACAATAGCTGCGGTGGAAACTCTCCCACAGCCGGTGCCATGGGTACTGCCGGAACAAATGGTGTAGCTGGAGCTAATGGCCCGGCCGGAACAATCGCTATACCGGGATTTTTCTCGCCCGGTGCTTTTGGAACAAATGGTACTGCAGGCGGAAATGGTTGCGGCGGTGG
>DATGWP010000051.1:0-22074 GCA_035299425.1 Chitinophagales bacterium
TGCTCGCCGATATAGTAAAATTTCTCTGCGGCGTTTGTCGCTTGGTGCGAAGGGCCGAGAGAAGGCATTGGTTGTTGTGAGCTAGTGTGTATGCAAACTTGGCGGCACAAGCAGGCGTGTATCGACTTCCGAAGTTTTTTCAACTTCGGAAGTCTTTGAGCCACTAAGCACCGGCACCCGTTGACCGGGCTGCCCGGCTGTTATCCCTCCCCTTGGGGAGGTAAGGTGGGGGATGGCTGTTGTATCAGGCCTACAGGGCCTAACTCTCTCAGCACAGGCAGAAGGCCTCACGGGTTTAATTAAGCCCTGCAAGGGTGCGATTGTAGTGTATGTGCAGATTTGCCAGCACAAACAGCTACTTACTTGCGCTAAAGGGGGTTAGGTAGAGCGTTGTAAAGAGGGAATTAATTCCCCCCGGGTGCAGGAGCATTGCGATAAAAGTCAAGCCAGTCAAGTATTGCAATTTCTCTCTGTGACAATACGAAATAATCTGATTGAAATTTGGTTATAACCAAACCTTGTTCTGATAAAGGAATTAATACTAATGAATCTGATAAAATATATAATTTAGATTTCGTGGTGAATGTTTTACAGACTAAATTATCATCAAATTTGCCGACTATTATATAGTCATTTTTTGAATGCGCGATTTGAATATCAGTTTTCATCGTTAAGTAAAAAATCCCTGAAATGATCGGGGAAGCAACTATAATCAAAATAATATGCCCTAGATGCCACGTCGCAACTATCTGTTCTTGCTGATTTTTGCATTTTATAAAATTATGTACTAAGAAGCATACCGTTATTACATATAATAAAGCAACACCTATTATACCTTCAAGGTTAAAATTTTGCAGGTAAAAAATCATAAAACCAATGCTGCATAAAAACCATTGAAATAGCAAATTGCGAATAAATTCTGATGTTTTTTTTGTTTTAAGATAGGTTAAATTCACAGTTATGAATGATATACCAAAAATTAAAAGTCCTATAATAAATGAGTACACAAATTTTGTTGGTTCAGGCTTTACAAGATAAAAAGGAATCTCCCACACTAAGGCTATTAGAAAGTCTTGTATGTATGTACATATTACTATTATGATAGGGATGCCTGCAATCCAAACGGTCTTATCATAAAGGAAACTTCTTAAAAAGGCCGCGAGCCGCTTGTTGTTTGATATTTGCATTGTTACCTTTTTGATCGTAATCCTAATTGCGCCCGGCGCTTGTGGTAGATCTGCTCACGCTCTTCGTCTGTAGCTTTAGAATTATCATCTTTTATAGTATACCACGAATGTAATATTTTTGGTAAGTATAATCGCGCCGTATCAGCTTTGGCAAGCTACTAGTGCAAAATTAATCTCCGAGTTTAGGCCTGCAGGGCTTACCTCTCTCAGCACAGGCAGAAGGCCTGTGTAAATGAACGGGTGTAGTTAAGCCCTGTAAGTGCGCAGTAGCACGGTGTATGCTAAATAGCCAGCACATTAGCCCGGCGCTAATGCTGGCCTACAGAAGACGGGTTAGATATCTTGAGAAGAATAAGAAAAAGGATTTGGTTCCTTATGACCTGCGCCAACAAATAACTTTAACAAAATGTAGCCTTTCGGGCGAGGAAACTTTAATAAATGCAGATCATTATTGCGCATGTTTTAATTATCTGGAAAACTGATTTTTATAACTGAATAAATAAGTGAATATGAAAAAAATCATACTTGGTTTGTTTTTGATATTTATATCCTTCCCATCAAATGCAGGTTGGTTTGATAATGTAGTTAGCACCTTTGGAAATATTGCCAATGTTGCTGTGCAGACAGTGACAGCACCTGTGCAATCTATTGTTGCTGCCGGAAACGCCGCCTTTAACGGAGGAAACCCAAACGATATCTACCGGCCGTATCAGCAAATAGCCTCTTCTGCCGGCGCCACTATACCCCAAACAGTTGGCATTATAACTCAGCCAGAAAACTATTTGATGCAACAGGCGCAGCAATTTGCTTCCGGTGTAGGCGGACCTACTGAATTTATTTTTGATATAGCAACATTTAACCAAAGGCTTACGAACCAACTTGCGCTTGCCGGCGCTAATAATATAAATGGTATCCTCCAGGGTCAAAATCCCTTTCAAATTGTTGCCGGCCCTTTAGCTGCTGCCATAAGAGCAGCCAGAGAACGTCATTACCCCAATTCCAGACCGTTACCTGATGATGTGAAAAATGCTTTACGGGGACGGTTTAGTGAATCTGTTTTGAACCGAGCAAGGTACGCTGTTGGCTCGGTAGAAATAACTTTGCCAAATTTTATTGGACAGGGCAAAAAATTCTTTGCCAATGATGGATATGCCGTGGTTGTAGATGATATTATAGTTTTTAATGTCAACCCGGGTTCGTATGCTCAGCAACCTTTTTGGTGGTGCCATGAAATAACGCATGTAAGGCAGTATGAAAGTATGGGTATTGAAATGTTCGCATTTAATTACCTGAAAGATTTTGGAACAAGTATTGAGAGGGACGCTGATAATAATGCTCAGTCTATTACCAATACTTCACAGATTTACCATGCTGCTTCAACTCAAAACTCTTATGATATGAGCGGTTCTGCACAGATGCACCAGCTTGGAACAGCCCAAGAAACATTTGTTGCTCAATGTCATTTTCCAAATGATCAATTTGGCGTGATGTACCTTGTAACTAACTATGGCCGTATTGTTGCAATCAATCCTGTTGATGGCCAATGGATACATATAGGATATGCAACACCCCCTAGACTGCCTAATGTAGCGTGGTCGTACGACCTACCAAATGCCAGGTGGAGTTATGCAGTGGGTAATGATGGTTATATTTATAATGTAACCCCGGTAACAAACCATTTTGGGCAAATAATAAATTACAACTGGACTAGAGTGGGTCACGTACAGCGATTAATTTAGTCCGCATTTGTATCTAACTGTAACTAACCCTAACGTTGCAATACATCTCACCAAGCAAGCTGTAGATATGATGCTGATAGATTGTCTTAAGGCAATGTGTATGCCACTTGCCAGCACAAATAGCTTTGCACGAATGCTGGGCTACTTGTGCTAAAGGGGCTAATGCCGGGCTACATACTTGCGAAGGGGTATTAAAGGAATGGGCTATTAAAAGGAAACCCAAAGGGAATGGAAGTCTTAAGTTTAGACCTTAAGCAAAAATAAATTGAGGAAGAAGCTAATAATAGTTTGGGAAGCAAATAACCACTTTATTCAATTTACACAACAATTATGTTGACCTGCATCATCCAGAATATGGCAAATCGTGCGATCCCTGCATCAAAAAGGTATGGAATAAGGTAAAGGATTTCTTCCCTTTGAATGCAAGCTAAAGTTATATATTTAGTTCGTAAAACATATCAATGAAACCTACTTCACAATCCATATTTGATTTATTGAATAATTCTGAATTGTTGGCTGACTTCAATAGTTTAAAGGATGCTAAACCCACTTACGAAGTAAACGAGACTACACTCGATGAAGCATATTCAAAGTTTGAACAGTTTACCTCATTAATATTAAAATTGATGGATATAGAATTATTTGATTCTATAGCAACATCAATCCGTTCGGCACTATTGACAAATATTTCTGCGATTAGTAATAACCTCAAACGGGCTAAAAGTGTAGGTTTTAACTTTATGAATGGCAATGTCCCAAACCATTCGAATCAGATTATAGTTAACGTAGAGGAGTTAGAGACAAATATTAGTAGAGGTAGATTGTGGGAAATAGCATTGGGTTCGAGAGAATATCAGAAGGAAGTTCTGGAGTTATCAGAGGCAAGAAACCAATATAAAACTCTATTAGAGGAACTAAAAAATGTAGGTTTATTACATACACAATCCAATGAGCTGTTTCAGTCCACTAAGCTGTTTAACTCCCAGACTAAGGAACTTTTGGAGGAATCGTCTAAAGACTCAAATGAACTACGCTTAAGCAATACCACTGGGGCAAATCTTCTCTCGCTAATAGACCAGTCGCACCAGAGCGCGAAACAAATAGAAGAAGACTTGGAAACTAAAAAATTAAAGGTTACTGCTTTTTACAATAACATAGAAGAATACGAAACACAAATTTCAGACAATACCGATGGATTGAATTCATACATTGCTGATACAAAAAATAAATTTCAATTGTGGATTGAAGAAAAGAATATAAATACTCAAGCTATCGTTGACAAAAATACAGGACTGCAAACAGAAATCAATACTATACTTCAAGGCGCAACCGCTGGTAAGTTATATGAAGCTTTCAAACAAAGGCAAAAAGATATAGAAGATAACTTACAGTATTGGTTAGGAGGTGTAATTGCTACCGCAGGATTCGCAGTAGCATTGGCAGCAATATATTTATACAATGGTGAAATTGGTTGGAATAGTAAATTGATATTTAAAGTTCTATCTGCCATTCCGTTCATTGCGCTTGAATTCTTTTTAGTAAAACAGTATAATGAAAGAAAGGATTTGGTTGAGCAATATGCATTTAAAGCTGCAATATCTCTTTCGTTTTTGTCTTATAGAGAAGTAATGGATGCTGAAAGTAAACGAACAGATAATAAATCGCTCGATTTCGTAATCGAAACAGTTAGGAAAATTTACGAGCCGCCTTTTCCTAAAGAAGAATCTAAAAAGAATATAACCGATAAGTATTTAGAATTTGCAGATAAGCATACAGATAAGGTTCTTGACATTGTAGGAAAGAAAATTGAGCAAGTAAAATCCTAACCAATTAAAAAAAATAGAATACTCTCTTTGGTGAGATGGGTGGTCGTTTGCTACTCCTTATATTGAAGTATTTTCAAAATTCTGCTTGAAATTTCTTTGGAATTTTTACTGCAATTTTTAGCCCCCATTAGCGCAAGTATGTCGCCAGGCATTTGCGCCAGGCTACTTGTGCTAGTACCAATGACACACTCCTCCACCTTCCCGCTAAGGCGGAATGAAACACACCTCCTCGCGAGGCAGGCTCGCGACTTGCAGCCCGAGGGGAGGGATAACAGCCAATACAAGATCTTTCCACGTTTCGAGTTGGTTGTAGAGAGGAGATGAGACTTTCGATTTGGAAAAACTTCGGAAGTCGGGACGGTGCAAGATGACAAAAGGGAAGGGTCAGCCCTTGCTGTTGGCTGCTTGCATTATCCCCTCTGCAGAGGGGTGGCCGGTGCATGCACCGGTCGGGGTGTGTGGCTGTTTGGCCCCCGTATTATCCTGAAACAGGCTGCCAGAAAATCAACCCCTTTTCATCTCGGTGTACACCCTGTGAGTGTACACGACTTTTGTGCAAATTCCTAACAATCAATATGTTGCAAGAGGGCCTGGTGTACACTTTTTCAAAAATGGGAAAAGTGTACACCCAACTTTTACCTGCTGCAAACAGCACTACGGGCACACCGGCCCAAGCACTGCTGTGCCGCTAAGGGTATAGGCATTGCCGTTGGTTTTTATAGCGCAGCCTGCAGCACCGCCGGCACCTTGTGTGCACACACCGGTATCTACAAAGCCATTGGCTGTAGCGCCCGCGCTGCCCGGTTGGCCCAGTGCACCGCCATTGCCACCCGAGCCGGGTGTGTAGGGGCCAAAGCTTACAAACACAATGGTACAGTTAACTGCGCAGCCAGCGGTGTTGCCACCCGTGCCGCCTGCGTTGGCTGTGCCGGCATTGCCCGCATTGCAGCCATTGGGTGCACCATTGCTGCCACCGGCACCCGGTGTGCTGCCTGCACCACCACCGCCGCCCGAGCCGGCCTTAAAGGTAGTACATGGGTTGCCCCCGCCCAGCTCGGCACCGGCACCACCGCCCCCACCACCGCCACCTATGGTGCCGCTGTTGGTTACGGTTACGCCGCTGCATTGCAGGTCGAGCGCGTTGCCGCCCTGCTTGCCATCTTTGTTAGGGCAGTTGTTCAGGTTGTGGCCGGTATCGTCTCCGCCATCGCCGCCCTTGCCGGCTATGCGGCCCGCATTGTTTATACCTATAGAAGACCCACTGGCAAAAGGCCCCGTGGTAAGCGCTGCCGTGGCCGTGCTGGTGCTGCCTATGGTAACACCGGCGGCAATGTTTACCGTGGCGCTGATAGCGCAGGCCGGGTTGCCGGCCAGGTTCCACAGGTTAACGTTATTAGTCGAGGCGCTTATATTAATTACCGATGGGGCTATAATAAGCGTGTAGGTAGTAGAGGAGGATAGCACACCAATAGTGGCTACTACCTGCACCTGATAGGTGCCCGGCACCGCGCACGATGAGCTGGTAAATGTAAGCCCCGTGGTGCCCGGTATGGCTAGGTTGCTGTTGCCAAAGGCGGCTGTAACACCGGCCGGCAAACCATTGGTAGATAGCAGGGCAGTGGCCCCGCTACTGGCGCAGCTGCCGGGGTTGCCTATGGTTAAAGTAGTGGCAGCCGTAAGGGTGTTGGGCGCTATGCTTATTTCGTTTACCGTGCCGGTAGCCGGTGCTATGGCCAGGTTATAATCGTAAATGGTAAGGGTGTAAGTAAGGGTTTGTATGGTGCTGCCCGAGGTGGCCAGTATGGTAATGGTAAAGGTGCCTTGTGCGGCGGTAGGCAGTGCCGTAAAGGTAACTACCGATGTACCGGTAGGGGTTATGTAGCTATTGCTAAAGTTAACCAGCACACCGGCCGGCACACCCGATGCCGATAGTATAACCGGCGAGGCCGTGCCCGATACCAGCGACACGGTAATAGTATCGCTTACCGATGCAAAGTTAGAGCGCAGCAGGCAATCGCTAGGGTGGCTTAGCGAGCAGGAGTAAGCAAAGGAGCAAACTGTTTGCCCTACGTTTACCCAGCAGGTGCCGTTCCAAAACTGGTGCACGTTCAGCACGTTGTTGTATACCGTAAGGCCCACTATGGGTGCTACTATGGCATCGCGCTGCGCGGTGGTCATGCTGGGGAATAGCACACCCTTGGTAGTGCTTTGTATATCCAGTATGGCGTTGGTGTTGGGCGTGGGCTGATTAATGCCCACAGCGCCGTTGGCGGTTACGCGAAGCTTTTCGGTATTGTTGGTGCGCAGCACCAGGTCGGCATTGTCGGTAGTGCCCACAAAATTAGTAGCGGGGGTAGTACCGGCGTTGCCTTTAAGTGCCCAAAAATCGTTCAATGTATCTACCGGTATCCAGGCGGTGCCGTTCCACATAAGCACGCTGCCGGTTTGCGGTGCAGTTGGCGATACGGGGTTGCCCTGCAAACCTACCACGGTAGGGTTGGGGTAGGTGCCGCTTAAATCTCCACCCGCAGGTCCCAGCGGACCAGTAGGCCCTGTAATGCCCTGCAAGCCCGTAGCACCGGTGTTACCCGTAACGCCCTGTATACCTTGTGGACCGGTATCGCCTGTTGGGCCTGTAATGCCCTGTATACCTTGTATACCCTGAATGCCCTGCGGCCCTGTATCGCCGGTATTTCCTGTTACTCCTTGTATGCCTTGTGCACCTGTGGCACCGGTGTTGCCCGTAACGCCCTGAATACCTTGAATTCCCTGCGGACCGGTATCACCGGTTGGTCCAGTAGGGCCGTTTAATCCGGTAGCGCCGGTAGCACCTGTATTGCCCTGTAAACCTTGTGGGCCGGTATCGCCGGTAGGCCCGGTAGCGCCGTTAACGCCAATAGTACCCGCAGGCCCTGTAGCACCCGTAGGCCCCGGTGTACCTGCCAGCTGACAAAGCGATACCCAGCCGTTAACTGTGCTGTAATAAAAGAAGCAATCGGCAGTAATATCGTATACCAGCAAACCATTGGCCGGCGCCAGTATAGCGGTGCGCTGTGCGGTGGTCATGCGCGGGGCTACAAAACCTTTGCTGGTGCTCTCCAGGTGCAGTATGGCACTTGGGTCGGGGTTGGGCAGGCCTATGCCCACATTATTCTGCGCGCTTACCGGTAAAGAGAGAACCAAAATAAACAGGGCCAGGTAAAGATTTTTCATGCCTTGGGTTGAGAACCCTAAGGTAAATAAACCCGCCGGAAAAAGAAATGGGTAGCCCAAGGCTTAATGAAAGCATAATAACCTCATCCGCCCTTCGGAAGAACATTAGCCCGATGCGTGGCTGACTTAAGCACCACCCTGACTGTCGTCAGGCAGGCTCGTCTCGCTCCCGCGTAAGGCGGTACATGCCCGGCAGCTTCCCTTTCCACCTCATCCGCCCTTCGGGCACCTTCTCCTTTAGGAGAAGGACGATAGAAGAACATTAGCCCGATGGGAAAGAACCTTTCAATGACATGAACTATTCGTGCATTGGTGGCTATGTGTATTGCCTGCCGCCAATAAAAAAGGGTTGAACGCCCTAACCTGTTCAACCCTCGAATTACAATTATGAAAACGTTTATGCTACACGCAGGTTTTGGTTATCCAGCGGTATCACAGTCTTTTGTGCATTGGTATCAAATGACGAGAATGATATTTTGGCAAAGGCCATCTTAGAGTTAAAGTCGAGCGCCGATTTCTCCTTCTTCGATATCTGGAACACATAATCGAGCCCTGTCCAGGTAGTAAACCAGCCCACCGGTTCCAGCATTAGTATAATGCCGTTCATGTAAGCTGCTTTTTCCGATAGCGTGGTTAAAAAGAAAATAAACAGGATAAGCATAGAGCCCGAGCCCAGCAGCATGTAGCCTTTTTTGCGGGCTTCTTTCTGCTCGTTCTTCAGCTCATCGGCTATGTGGTGAAAGTGCTTGTTCAGGTTATTCAATATAATAGCCTCCGACTCTTCGTTGCGGGCGTCTTCCATTACGTGAAACTTAAGGCGTATCATGCCCTTCGATTTTTCGCTGGTCATTTTACGCACCTCGCGCAAAAAATCATCGCTTAGTGCACGGTCCGAAAACGGGCGTGAGTCAAACTCTGAGAATACGTCGTCGTATTTATCTATCCAGATAGATATCTCCGGTTCATTTAAAAACGCCTCGGGGGTTTCAACAGATTCCTGGTTCATATGCTTTGAGTTTTTAAAATAATGGCCCTATTGGCAATTGTAATTGGTTGTTACGGTGCATGTTTAAATAGGTTACTTCAAATTTGTAATTTGTTGGGCATGCCGTGTATAATAAAAGTTGCAACTTGTATGCTATTCTCTTGGTGTTATTGATAACATTATATTCGCCTTTACGTATTCTTCCTTAGTTTTAAAAAATTGTAAAAGTTGTAGTTTGTAGTATGGCTATTTGCGTATTGGTTTGGTAATTGAATAGAACGGCTCAACCCATCCGCGTGGTTCACCAGCCACACGGCGAATGCCCTGCAGAAGTAAGCGGAGTTATTATTAAATGAATATGAATTGTAAATTTATGCGTATGAAAAACCTGTTCACGGCAGTAATTACCTTACTGTTTGTTGTACCGTTGTGTGCCCAGACTACCGCGCCATCATCTGGTGGCCGCGAAAAAAAGGCTACGGCTATTCCGCCGGCCACTACCAACTCTACCCTTAGTACATCGCAGTCCGAAATTTTAGAGGCTATAGAAAACCGGATGATACGGGTAGAAGGAGGCGAGTTTACTATGGGCTGCCCTGCCGAAACCGACAGCACCTGCTACTACTGGGAGAAACCGGCCCACAAAGTTAAGCTAAGCACTTTTTATATGGCTAAATATGCTGTTACACAAAAAGAGTGGCAGGCCATAGTGGGCGATAAACCCTGGTTTAGTAAAGACTGTGCCGAGTGCCCGGTAGAAAACGTGAGCTGGTACGATGCACAGATTTTTATAAGCAAGCTTAACCAGCTAACCGGTAAGTTTTACCGCCTGCCTACCGAGGCCGAGTGGGAGTATGCGGCACGCGGTGGCAACAAAAGCAAGAACTACAAGTTTGCCGGCGGCAATAACCTTAACCTGGTAGGTTGGTACGAAGGCAACAGCAACAAAGTATCGCACCCGGTGGGCGCCAAACTGCCTAATGAACTGGGCCTGTATGATATGAGCGGCAATGTATGGCAATGGTGCAGCGATTGGTTTGATGATAAGTACTACTCTACCAGCCCTGCCGAAAACCCGCAGGGCCCCGGCCGTGATAGCTACCGCGCCTGCCGTGGAGGCTCGTGGTGGAGCGAGGAAAAAGACTGCCGCCTGAGCAACCGCGACCGCTACCCACCCGATGCGCGCGACGATGATGTGGGCTTCCGTATAGCTAAAGATTAAGAACTTACAGATTGGTTAATGCGCCTTATGCCTTCAGCTAGTGCCTGGTATAAGGCGCACCTATATACGTGCATAGGTGTATATCAAATAGTAAGGTGCAGGGGGAGCTACTTATCTACCACAAATATAAATGAGCCCGATGAGGCCAGTAAGCGGTACTCGGGTGTAAATGGGTGCCAGTGTATCTTCTTGGTTATCTGTGCATATTTCCACCATAGCTTGTGCAACGCCATATATGGCCAAATAATGGCCCTTACAAGCCACCACGGAAGCGCCGAAAAATAGTGCATGATAGAAACAGCCTCCATACCCTCCCATCCATAATTTGGCGATAGCACTTTTATTTTATCAAAACCACCTACCTTAAGGTTGGTAAGTACACCCAGGTGCGATACGTGGTAGTAGCTGTTATCGTGAAAAGGCTCAAGAAACGAAAGGGTGGCAATAAACCTGCCTCCGGGTTTTAGTACACGGCGTACTTCCTGGGTCATTATCCAGGGGTATTGCACATGCTCCATTACCGATATAGAGATGATAAAATCAAAAGTGTTATCAGCAAAAGGCAGTGCATGTGCATCGCCTTTCAGGCTGGCTTTTTTAGAGTTATAATCCAGGCTGATGTATTTGTAGCCTGCCCTTTCGCAAACACCCTGATGTAGCCCTGTACCGCTACCCAGGTCAAGCGCATAGCAATCGGGGCTTTTTGCTTTGGGAAAGTAGCTCATTACATCACGCGACAGGTGGTGCGGTACCGACATATCATCAAAATTCACGGTAGCATCCGGGTCGTCCTCTATTACCTTAAAGCTCACTTTGCTGGTATCCAGCTCTTGCCCCAGTACAAAATCTACCGTAACATTTTTGGCGCGTTTAAGGCGCATATCTATTTGTCCGTCAAGTATAGGGTATTCGTCCTTGGTAACTTCCGACACAGCCTTATCAGGCATAAATGTAAGCGGGCCTAATGAGTACGGGCAAACAAGTATATCTTTAAAGTGGGTATATGAATTCATACTGGTTATTTACACAAATAAAATAATTATATGCGAATGGGTGCCGGCAAATTGTTTATTCTCCTGATTCCCCATCCTGGGCGCTTACACGGGTTAGTTCCCGGCCCTGCTTAAACACCAGTTGCAGGCCGTGCTCCTGATTCCACTCACACTCGCACGCTACCTGCAGGTACAGCACATGGGTATCGGGGTGGCGCGATACGAAGATATCGGTAGGGTATACAAACTGCCATACTTCGCCGGCATCTTCCATTTGCAGCATGGGTGCGTCAAACTCATCGGTAGTGGTGCCATTTAAAAACTCTATACAGTTAGCATACACCTGCGCTGACGTGGCTTCGCGCTCTGCCTCGCCAAAACCTAAGAAATTCTCCAGTGCTGCATCGGCCTCGTCCATAAAGGCGGGGTCATCATCAGGTGCATAGTTCATAAAGGTAACAGGCATACGCTCCCCATCAAAAAAGGGGACCTCTACCGGTTCGCTTTTCCACCAGTAGGTAAACTGATTATCCTCGTTAAGGGGGCCTATAATACGGGAGTTAACGGTTGCCATGTGCTGTTTTTGTTGCTGTAAACCTACAACGTTTTTGCTTTCTAAACAGGTGTACTTGATACGACAAGCCTTTTTGCAAGGGTGTTATTTCTCAACCTCCAGCGCTTTTAGCCGTGCCTTTAGGGTTTCAATGTGTTGTTTTACAATTTCGGCGGTTTGCTGCGCGCTTGTATTAGCAAGTATTTTATAAATGCCTTCGCGGTATTTAATTTCCTTTTCAAGGTCTTCTTTACTTACCGGGTAGCCCATCATTTTCTTAACTCGTTTATTTGTTCATACGTTTCGGCTATATACAGGCGCTTGCCTTCGTATAGCACATAATTTTTTTCCTCGCTGCCCATACCGCTGGACCCGAATCCGCATATTTTGCCTGCAAAAATGGTTACCGGTTGGTTGCCGGGCAGGGTGGTTACTGTTATTTGCTTATCCATGTGGCTAACATACCCCGGCAGCGCGCAATGTATATGCGCAACCCAGGTCAGGTTACTCTAAATCGCTATCAAAAGCAGCTGTGCTGAAAATGTATGTATACTAAACGGCGAAAGTGTGTGGGCTTTTACTGCCTGGCTATAAATATAGCCCCCCTTGCAGAAAATATGAGCGCTACATGAGGTACAGCTGCATTTAAAATAATGGGGCAATCGTCGTAGATGGACAAAAAACACCGCCAGTAGTTTTTAAACTCTGCCCAGGTGCTTTCGATAATAATGCTGCCGTTACGGCAGAAGTAAATAGTATCTGTATCGTGCCATTCCTCAAAGGCGCTTAGTGTATTTGTTGTTTCTTCCGATTGTTCGTTGTTGTAACATTCCACCCAGTTATTGGTTAGCAGGGTGTCCGTTTGTGTTACCCACACGTCATCGCCCAGTTTAAAATAATGGAAATTGTGCCGGTCTATTTTTTCGGCCCATAGCTTGTTGGCTTCTTGTGCAGATAACAGGAATGTGTGCTGCGGGTGCCCGCCCTCAAAGCCCCAGCCAAGTACCGATTCGAGTATGTTTTGCTTACTCATAAATTTGTAGCAGCGTATCTGCGCGGCTGCCACATTAAATATAAATAGATATGCATAGTGGGCAAGCCAGGCAGCAGGGTGGCATATATTTATGGCAAACAAAGTGCATGCGCATTATACGGCCGGTAGGAGATTAAGAATAAGTTTGAAAAAGCCAATGGTTTGCCTTACCTTATTGTAGTGCTATAGGTTTCTTAACTGCTTTTTCAATTTTAGTGGTTGGTTCAGTTTTGTTGTTTTTCAAACCTTTTTTATTTCAGTTTATTAACCTGTGTAAGATGTTTTTAAATACTTCAATACTTTGCACAATTAGCCCCACCAATTATATTATTTACATATTAGCAGCCAAATGTGTAAATAGAATGCTTACACTTGCGTGCCAGCCCCGGGCAATTAAAAAACCGCAAATTCACTTTGTATGAAAATCCTATTACCTGTTTTTCAAATGCTGGCAGGTATCGGCATGTTTCTCTTCGCCATGTACCTGTTAGAAGAATCCTTAAAAAACCTTTCGGGCCGAAAGTTTAAACTCTTTCTACAACGCATTACTAAAAACAGATTTAGTGCAGTAGCCGGCGGCGCTGTTGTTACAGCGGTGCTTCAAAGCAGTTCTATGGTTTCGCTAATGGTGCTGGCCTTTGTTGGGGCTGGTGTGTTTAGTTTGGAAAATGCACTGTCTGTTATTTTGGGGGCCAACCTGGGCACCACCCTTACCGGCTGGCTGGTGGCTACACTGGGGTTTAAGGTAAGTATAGAGGTGGCGGCCTATCCTGCTGTATTTGCAGGTGGGGTGCTGCTTATTGTTTTGGGCAATCGCAAATCGGTAAAATACCTATCGTATTTTCTTATAGGTTTTGGCCTGGTGTTTATCGGGTTATCGTTTATGAAAACAGCTATGGAATCGCAGGTAAAGGAATTTGACTTTGCCAGGTATGCAAATATGTCGCTCGCAGTTTTTTTACTTATAGGATTTATAGTTACCACGCTTGTTCAGTCCAGCTCTGTAACTATGGCACTAACGCTAAGTGCGCTTCATGCCGGGGCTATTGGTTTTCCGGCGGGGGCTGCTATTGTACTCGGATCTGAAACCGGCACTACTATTAAAATACTGGTTAGCGCAGTAGGTGGCAATGTATCTAAAAAGCGGGTGGCGCTGGGCACCTTTCTCTTTAATCTCTCGCTTACCGCAGTAGCTTTTGCTTTGCTAAAACCTATACTGCATACTATTACAGGTATATTAAACATAAGCGACCCGCTTATTGGTTTGGTTACGTTTTCAACCTTTACCAATATACTTACCATTGTTATTTTTCTGCCCATACTTACACCCTTTGCCAAATTTTTAGAGCGGTTTTTTAAATCAACCGATGCCACGGTAGCCGCCTTTATTGGCCATGCAAATGTGGCCGAACCTGAAACTGCCCTGGACTTATTTCGGCGCGAAACCGAGTACTTTATGCATAATGCTATGCTTTTTAACCTGGAGTTGTTTGGTATAGATACTAGAATGCAGCAGGAAATTTCTGTGTTTAAAGACATAAACGTGAAGAGGAAATTCTTTTCTAAACCGGCAGAAGAGAAGTATGTGTTTTTAAAAGAACTGCAAGGAGAGTTGCAGGTGTTTTATTTAGAGCTAAGGGCCAGGCTGCAGGATGCCCAGGGCCCGCAGCTAAATCAATACATTTCATCGGTGCGCAGCACTATGTATGCGGTTAAATGCATAAAAGATATCGGTTCCAATATTTCTAACCTTAGTAATTCATCCAAAGACATTAAGTTCAATTTTTTCATCAGCCACAAAAAAGAAACCGAAGAGTTTTATCTTTTGCTCAATAGGTATATGCAGCAAAGGGAGAACGTTGATTTGAAATCACTAAGGGCAGCTTACGATATAGTGCTGGCCAACTACAGTTCTGCCCTCAACAATTTTTACAAAGAAGCCACCAATGCACCTGTTGAAGATTTGGACATTACTATGGCTATCAATTTCAACCGCGAGCTCTTTACATCTAACAAAGCTATGCTGATGGCTGTTAAAGATTTTTTGCTTAACGAGCAGGAAGCTAAAGAGTTTAACGAGATACCGGGGTATATGACATAAGCATTTTTAGCATGCTTCACTTGTCCGGGAATGTCGGGTAATATGAACGATTATTTCTTAAACAGCTCATCCAGCACTACCTTGCGGTGGTCGAAGATTTGGCGTACGGCGCGGTGCACAAACAGTTGGCCGGCCAGCCAGCCGAAAATTGATTTGCCGATATCGTAATGCAGAATGTCGGTCATCATAACTCCGCCTTCCATTTCGGCAAAGTGGTGCTCGTGGTGCCAAATGTTGTAGGGCCCCTGGCGCTGCTCATCTACAAAAAACTGCAGGGGTTTAATGTGTGTTATTTCGGTAACCCACTGCATGGGTATATTCAGCATGGGCATTATCTCGTAGCGTATTATCAGGCCCTCATACATCTGCTCAGGTATTTCGCTCAGCACCTTGAATTTCATCTCCGGCGGTGTTATTTTATTAAGGTTGGTGGGTGTGGCAAAAAAACTCCAGGCCTCGGCCAGTGTAATGGGTAAAAATTGTTGTTGCTTTATATAATGCATATGCGATAGAAACAAGTTTGAGGCCGAAAGGTTCTTTTTCGTCTTGTGTTTGCCAGGAATGAGTACCTGGTTCCTCCCCTGGGGGAGGTTAGGTGGGGGATGTATTTGTGCTATAGAAGTATTAATGCGATTTTAACCCACCGGATTGTTTTATTTCGGTTACCCGCCCTTCAATCATTCTGGCCACATTCACAATGTCTGTCATTACCATGTAATGAGTTATGCGCAACGTTTTATAACCTAATACCTCTAATCGTTCATCTCGCTTTTTATCTTCTGCTAATTTATGGTCATGATTTAATCCGTCTATCTCAATTACAAGCATGAGTTCTTTACAAAAGAAATCTACAATGTAGTTATCGATGGCGCGTTGCCGGCTAAACTTGTAGCCTAACATTTTGGCATTACTTAGAACTTCCTTCCAGAGTTTTCGCTCTCCGGGTGTGCTTTCTTTTCTGAGCCTGCGGGCCAAGGGCTTTAGGTTTTTGTTGTAGTTGTAATTGGAAGGTTGCGGCATAAAATAAATATAGCTAAAACAGCCTCCCCCACCTAACCTCCCCCAGGGGAGGGATAACAGCCGAACAGCCTCCCCCAGGGGAGAAATAACGCCGAACAGCTCCCCCACCTTCCCGCATTCCCGCTAAGGGTGGGATGAAACAAAGGCGGGATGAAACAGACCTCATCCAGAGGAGGAATCAGGTAACCATTTAGTACAAGTGTGGTTTAAATTATAAGGTGGATGGGTAGAACAAATTAAGTGGTAATTTGTTCTATTCAGGCTGCCTGGCAGTAGTTGTTGGTATGACACCAACGGTTGCCAAAGCTGGCACGCGGCCACACCCTTATTTTAACAAAGTAATCAGGGATGTTTGCCATCCGGTTTTTTTCTACATTCGTTACCATACTTTTAAAAACAAAAACAAAAATGACAACCAATCCATTCACACCCGAGCACGAGTTGCTCCGTCAATCATTCCGTCAGTTTGTAGAGGCCGAGATAGCACCCAACGTAAAGTACTGGGAGGAGAATAAAATATGCGAGCGCGAGGTATTTAAGAAAATGGGCGAGCAGGGTTTTTTTGGCGTTAGCTTTCCGGAGGAGTATGGCGGCAGCGGTATGGATATGTGGAGCGCCGTGGTAATAAGTGAGGAGCTGACGAAGGCCAATATAGGTGGATTATCAATGTCGCTGTATGCACATACTTATTTGCCATTGCCGGTACTGTTGGCACTGGGCACCGAGGAGCAAAAGCACAAATACCTGGCACCGGCACTGAAGGGTGAGAAGGTAGCCGCATTGGGTATTACCGAACCGGGTGCAGGTAGCGACGTGGGTGGTATAAAAACTACCGCCGAAGATAAAGGCGACCACTACCTGGTAAACGGCAGCAAGATGTTTATTACCAACGGTACTATGGCCGATTTTATAGTACTGGCTGTGCGCACCGGCGAGGGCCACGCATTATCTTTATTATTATTTGATACTACTACACCTGGTTTTTCTGCTACGGCGGTACACAATAAGCTGGGTATGCACAGTAGCGATACGGGCCAGTTGTATTTTGAAAACTGTGTAGTGCCTAAGAGCGCGCTACTGGGCGAAAAAGATTTTGGGTTCTACTACATAATGGCCAATTTTCAGGAAGAACGCCTGATAGCTTCTATTACCGGTACTGCATCGGCACAGGCTGCGGTGGATAAGGCTAAAAAGTACATGCTTGAGCGTGAAGCCTTTGGCCGCCCTATTGCCAAGTTTCAGGTGCTGCGCCACAAAATAGCGCACATGGCTATTATTACCGAAGCCTGCCGTTCATTCTCGTACCGTGCAGTAGCCGAGTTTATAGAGCATGGCCCTGCGGCTTACAAAATAATATCAATGGCTAAAGCATATGTGTGCGAAGAGGCCTTTAATGTGATAAACGATGCCCTGCAAATACACGGCGGGTGGGGGTATATGGAAGATTACGGCATTGCCCGCTCTTTCCGCGATATACGCCTGATGACCATGGGCGCTGGTACCACCGAAATTATGCATGAGATTATAAGCAAGATAGAGATGGACGAAGTGAAACACGATAAGCAGTTTGTAAAACAGCGTGTGTAGGTAAGTTTTATAATACGCCCTTCCGCATACGGGAGGGCGTATTTGTTAATGCATTATAACATCCATTACAACAGGCAACAGTTTGTTGTACATTAGAGTCTTATACCAAACAGAGAGATGAAAACATACCGTTATATTTTACTGCTGCTGCCTGTGCTGTTTCTTGTGACGGGCTGCCACGATAAGGATAAGCATGAGCATGGTAACCTGAAACTGCAGTTGAATGCGTATGTGGGCAGCCAGCCTTTAAACTTTGGCAGCGGTATTTACAATGATGGTGTATCGCGCGAGTATTATTTCAGTAAGCTGAAATTTTACTTATCGCACATTAAGCTGGTGAAAGAAGATGGCAGCGAAGTAGAGGTAGAGGATGTTGCGTTTTTTGATTATGCAGATAACGCCTGGAAATCGGATTTGGTAAATGCAGATGCCGGTACGTATAAGGGCATAAAGTTTAGTGTAGGGCTGGACCCCACACAAAACTCTACCACGCCCACGGATTTAGATGACAGCGACCCTCTGGGCCCTAAAGACGATATGCACTGGGACTGGCTTAAGTACCGGTTTGTAATTTTAGAAGGCACGGCCGATACCCTGGGTAATAATTTTGCCGGTGGCAACATTGGCCTGGTGTACCATGTGGGCCGTGATACCTGCTACCGCCAGGTTAGCTTAAGCAACGGCAACTTTACAGTAAATGCTGAAGGCGAAACTGTAATTAACCTGAATGTAGATTTACAAACTCTGTTTACAGGCAGCGGAGCTATAGATATGTTTGTGGAGCCGGGTACCCAATCGGAGAACAGCGATTTGGCGGTAGCTATAAAATTTGCCGACCGGTTTGCACAAACGTTCTCTTACTCGGAATAAACTATGAAACGGGCATTACTTCTTTTTATCCCTTTTGTATTGCTGGCCCTGATGCTACAGCAATGTAAGCCCGACCCTACGGTGTGCGATGATTGCAACACCGGTGAGCCCGATAGCCTGTATACCGGTGTGCCGGTAACCTTAACCAAGCCATTTAAGTTCCCTAATATAAATCTGCCGCCAGGCACTAACCTGACCGAGGAAGGCATATTGCTGGGCCGCATGTTGTTTTACGACCCAGTGGTATCATCCGATAGTTCTATATCGTGCGCAAGCTGCCACAAGCAGGAGTTTGCTTTTAGCGATGGGGGCAAACAGTTTAGCCAGAATTTTTTTGGCCCTACGGCGCGTAACACCCCACCGCTGTTTAACCTGATATGGATGCGGAAGTTTTTTTGGGATGGCCGCGCAGATTCGCTACATCTGCAGGCTGCCGATGCGATGCTACACGAGCAGAATTTTAATGCAGCAGTAGTGGTGCCTAAACTAGAAGCAAAGCCGGAATATGTAAGGCTGTTTAAGAAAGCCTTTGGCCGCCCGGGAACTATTACCGAGGATAAAATATCGCGGGCGCTGATGCAGTTTATGGCTACGCTTATTTCGGCCAATAGTAAGTTTGATAAAGTATCGCGCAACGAGGATGTGTTTACGCCGCTGGAAGCACGCGGCGATAGTATATTTAAAACAGATATTTTTTCGGTGAGCCAGACTATAGACGGGGGCGATTGTTTCCATTGCCACTCGGGTGTGGGTAATACGATGATAGATAACGGTTTTCATAACAATGCGCTGGATGAGGTGAGCTCGTTTGATGGTTTCCCTGACCAGGGGCTGGGCAAAATAACCAATAGCCAGCTGGATAATGGCAAGTTTAAAACACCACACATACGCAATATAGAAGTTACCGGCCCGTACATGCGCGATGGGCGTTTTGCCACGCTGGAAGAGGTAATTGATTTTTATAACAGCGGTTTAAAAAATTCGCCTACTAACGACCCGCTGATGAAAACAGTACACCAGGGTGGGCTGCAAACCTTAACCGGTTACGATAAGCAGGCTATGATAGCGTTTTTGAAAACGCTGACCGACCAGGAGTTTTTGACTAACCCGGCGCACAGCAATCCTTTTAAATAGCAGGCTCCTGCTGGCTAAGACAGTGGAAACTACCCAGGCCCCATATCAGGTCGGTAGAATCTAACCCTACTACTTTTCTATCGGGGAAACATTTTTCGAGTATATCGAGCGCGCGTATATCATTCTTCTCATCGCGGAAGGTGGGCACTACCACATACTTATTAGCTATGTAGAAATTGGCGTAGGATGCCGGCAGGCGCTGCCCGTCGTACACCACAGGGGCAGGCATAGGCAGCTCAATTATATTCAGTTGCTTGCCTGTTTCGAGGCGCAAGGTGTGTAGTGTTTTTAAATTCTCCTGTAGCAGCTCATAGTTCTCATCGCCGGGGTTTTCTTCTACCACGGTTACTACTGTATCTTCATTTACAAAGCGGGTAATATCATCTATATGCCCATCGGTATCGTCGCCTACTATGCCATCGCCCAGCCACAGTATGTTTTCTACGCCGTAGTAGTCAGTCAAATATTTTTCAATCTCCTTTTGCGACAGGTGCGGGTTGCGGTTTTTATTCAGCAAACAAGCGGTAGTGGTAAGCAGCGTGCCTTTTCCGTTAAACTCTACACTGCCGCCCTCCATTACTATACCGGGGTTAAATACCGGTAAGCCTAGTTCTTTACCTATCAATGTAGGTATTACATCATCTAAATCGTACGGAGGATATTTATCGCCCCAGGCGTTGTAGCCCCAGTCTACTATTGCTTTTTCGCCCGTATTGCGATTAAGTAAAAATGCAGGACCGTGGTCGCGGCACCAGGCATCGTTGGTAGGGTGCATGTAAAATTTTACCTTGGATAAATCGCAACCCATGGCTGTAAGATGTTTTACAGCAAACTGCTTCATGGTCTCATCCTTTACGTTGATGCACACCTCTTGCCCCTCTGCCACGAGTGTGATAAACTCTGCGTACACGGGGAAGATAGTATCAATCTTACCCGGCCAGCTTGCCTCTTTATGCGGCCAGCTAAGCCACATGGCGCGCTGCTTTGCGAATTCGGCAGGAAAGAAGTATCCTAACTCGCGGGGAGTTTTTGCTTGCATAGTCATAATTATCCCTCGTCGATATAGCGTTTGGTAATAGGTTGATACGAGTCAATTCTACGGTCGCGCATAAAGGGCCAGTGCGTACGGTAGAAATCGGTATCGGCTGTATTTACTTCCACTACTATGTTTTCTTCTTTATCGTGGCTGGCTAAGTATAGTAAGCGGCCCATAGGGTTGGCTACAAAACTACCACCCCAGAATTTCATCAGCCCATCCTGCTCCAGGCCTACACGGTTTACACTTACTACGTGTACACCGTTGGCAACTGCGTGCGAGCGCTGCATGGTTTGCCAGGCATCGTACTGCTCTTTATTGGTTTGCTCATCCTGCGAGGTGGCCCAGCCAATAGCGGTAGGGTAGAAGAGGATTTCGGCGCCCATCAGCGCGGTAATGCGCGAAGCTTCGGGGTACCATTGGTCCCAGCAGATAAGCACACCTATTTTGGCATACTTTGTTTCAAACACTTTATAGCCTAAATCGCCGGGCGTGAAATAGAATTTTTCGTAGTAAGCCGGGTCATCGGGTATATGCATTTTACGGTACTTGCCCAGGTATGCGCCATCGGCATCTAACACGGCAGTGGTGTTATGGTAAATACCGCTCGCTCTTTTTTCGAACAACGATGCTATAATAACCACGTTCAGTTCCTTTGCCACAGCAGAAAGCGCATCGGTGCTGGGGCCGGGTATGGCCTCGGCCAGCTTAAAGTTTTCGTAATCTTCTACATCGCAAAAATACAGCGATGTAAACAACTCCTGCAGGCACACTATCTGCGCGCCTTTGGCAGCTGCATCGCGTATGCCGGCAATGGCTTTGTCTAAATTTGGCTGTGCTTCTTTTACACAACTCATTTGCACTAATCCAACTTTTACTTTGCCCATAGTTTAATTTGAGAGCGCGAAAATAAAATTTCAATGTGAGGGAAAGGCATTGGCGCTCTTATTTTTTGTTAGCGGTTAAGCCCCGCCTATGAGCGATGCCAGCATATAGGCCGCCGCGGCAGCTAAAGCGCCAATTATGGCAATTTTTAAATCCCTTGCCATTTTGGCTCGCCAATGGGTATTAAGGCTACTTTTTACTCCTTGTTATCATAGTTAAATTGCATATATAACTTACTGGGCCATTGCTTAGTGGCCATTGGCAAGGTTTACCAGGTGCTTTACCAGGTTATCGGCGGCGGTAAGGCCCATTTTCTTTTTTATACGGTACCGGTGCTGCTCGTAGCTTTTTTCGCTTTGGCCGTATAGCTTGCTAAGTTCTTTATTGGTCATACCGGTTTGAAAAAGGGTACACAAATTAATCTCCAGGCTGCTTAGCGCAGGGTACTGCGCCGAAAGAATAGCAAACAGTTTTTGGTTGGCTTCACTCATTTTATGCTGCAGGGTAGCTTTATCCTGCTCGGTAATTTTTACGCTGTCAATTTTTTTAGATATGGTAGTCACCAGTGCGCCCACCTCCAGCTCTTTCTTCTTCAGCGATTTTACGTACACCTTCAAATCATCCAGCACCTGTATCTTCTCGTGCAGGTTTAGCGATATAGCCTGCACCTCTTTTTTCAGCACAAAAATCT
>DATGWP010000052.1:0-56276 GCA_035299425.1 Chitinophagales bacterium
TATATGTGTAGCCCGTAGTACCGCCGCTTACACCCAAATCTATAGCACCGGTGGCCGCGCCATTGCACAGCACATTGGTAATAGTGGTAGAATACGCCAGTGGCCCCGGTTGTGTGATAGTGCGCGATGCGCTGGCTGTGCAGCCGGCCGCGTCGGTAGCCGTTACGGTATAAGTACCCGCCGGTAAATTACTGATAGAAGAAGTAGTGGCACTGTTGCTCCATTGGTAGGCAAAGGACGGTGTGCCGCCGGTTAGGTTTATAGCTGCAGTGCCGTTACTAGCCCCGCTGCATAATATATTGGTAGAAGATGATACTGTATTAAGCGCAGGTTTTACAGTGGCTACTACCGGTGTGCGGCGCGATATACAATCGGCCTCTTTTACTTCCCAGTCGTAAAAATAATAGTAGTAGGTGGCCGAGTTAGCGGCGTTGTTACCATAGATACTTACTATGCCGTTGGCATCGTTATACGGATAAACGGCACCGGTACTGTTTCGGTACAGGTTCATGGTATCGCGCAGACCAAGTTCATACGTGCCGGGTACCAGGTCAAGGTTAAGTGTTATACGGCTGCTGCCGTTGGGTATAAAAATTGTTCGGTTGGTAATGACCCCGCCAAGCGAATCGCGGTGCTGCACGGTACGGTAGCCATCGCCCTGTGCATAGACCAATACGCTTACCAGTTTCGATTTTTTAAACACCCTAAAGCGAAGCGCCCTTGTTTGGTTGCTGTTGTAGTTGCTGCCGCTGCCTATAGCATTGCTCAGCGGACCAACTTTATAAATAGGTTGTGGCTGAGTATCCTGCACGTAGTAGGCAGTAGTAGTATTCAGCACCGGTGTGGTAAAGGGGTTCGTGGCAGATACCACATTGCCCGCACTATCAAACCACGTAACGGGGTTGGCACTTGCTGTACTAAGTGTAAACGCCTGCGGCCCGCAATTAGACCCACCGGTAGCGGCAGGCCCTGCCGGTTTGGTTATAGTTATATAGTTTGTTTTAGTGGCGGTGTTGTTGCCAAAATTATTGGTAGCCTGCAGCGATACAGTGAACGTACCGTTGGTAAGGTAGTTATGTATAGGGTGTTGCTGTGTAGAGGTTGCTCCATCACCAAAGTTCCACAGCCAGGCGTTGGGCCCGCCCACTGTAAGGTCGGTAAATTTTACACCACCGCTGCAGCTTTGTGTTACATCGGCTTTAAAGTTAGCGGTAGGTGGCGCGTTGGGGTTTATACAAGTCCACTGAATAGTAAAACCGGCAGCCACCACGCTTTGGTCGCTGTATTGGCGGATGGTAACCGATGAGCCGCTGGACACTACATCTGCCGGTATAGTAGTACCGGTAAAGCTGGCAATAACGGGGCTGGCTGTAGTGGGCCCATCATACACGTACACATAATCGTAGTTTGCCTCCATATTAAACTGCGTAAAGTCCAGCCGTACCTGCGATGCACCGGTAGGTGCTATGGTTACTACACTATTGGTGTTGTCGGTATAGTTAGCCGTGCCGCCGTTGTCATAAATAGTACCGGTGCAGGCCGTTTGTGTCTGGTAGGTACCGGTTACCGGCATAATAACCACACAAGGGTTGCTGGTGCTTACACTGATGTAGTTGGTGCGTAGCAGGCTATCTACCCCGCACGAGCCGCTTGTAACCAGTTTTACCGTGTAAGTGCCCAATGCATTGTAAGTATAGGTAGGGTTTAGCGCGGTGCTGGTGCCGCCATCGCCAAAGGTCCAGCTATAAGCCGATGCATTGGTGCTGGTGTTATTAAAGGTAACGGTAAACGGCGCGGTGCAACCCGATACCGGCGATGCCGTAAACTGCGCATCGGTGCCATATACAAAATCGGGGCCCACACCCACCGCATACCAGGCACGGGTAGTAGAGATGGCTTCCTGCGAGCACACACCATACAAATCATTAGCCGATTGAATGGCATAAAACCGTGCATCGGCATAGTCGCTTGTGCTGGTCAGGTACACCACATCATTGCGCCAAGCTATGCGTGTGGCTTTGTTGCGGCCAATGGCTGTTACGTTATAGGCATTGCCAATGTCGTTAGTGCCAGTGCCACCTACCGATAAGCGGTAATACCAATGGTTTTGCACCCCGCTGTTTATATGCACCCCGCCATTATCACCGGTACCGGTGTACCAGTTGGTACCGCCATAGGTATCGGGGTCGCCATAGGTATTGGGGTTACTCATACTCCGGAAGGGCGCACCTATATCCTCCCCTATCAGCCAATTGGCTACGGTAGAATCTGCATACCACTCTACCGCCGCTCCAAATATATCGCTGAACGATTCGTTCAGCGCGCCCGACTCGTACGAGTAATCCAGATTAGAGGTGCGCTCGGTAAGCCCGTGGGTAATTTCGTGGCCCGTAATATCCAGCGATACCAGCGGGTCGTAGGTACCGTTGCCATCACCAAAGGTCATACGAGTGCCATCCCAAAATGCATTTACATAATTAGTGTTGTAATGCATATACAGGTACAGTGCAAAGCCAGCATTATCTATCGAGTTGCGGCCCATAGTAGAATAAAAATCATATGTCATTTCCGCGCCCCAATGCGCATCGCCGGCGTATTGGTCCAGGTTGGCGTTTACGTTGTTCCAGACATTATTGGCATCTACAAAATCTACAGCATTGCCGTAGTTGGTTCCTTTCAGCATATTATAGGTGCGTATGCCCAGGCCCCGTGTAGTTTCGCGCAGGCGGTAGCCACCGGTGTAGCTATCGGCTACTATGGGGCGGTTGCCCCGGTATACGGTAGTAGCCGTACCGTTGGCGTTTGCTTCGTGTATACGTTCTGTTTTCTTTAATACCTCACCGGTCTGCGCATCTACATAAACATAGTTGCGGCTCATAGGTTGGTGGGCATACACATCAAATTTCCAGGCCAATTTAAAATCGTTCGACTGGTTATTGCCCACCTCCACAATCTCCAGTTCTCCTTTAGGGTAGAATGTAGCATCAGCCTTGCCCGATTCAATTTTCAAAAAGCTCTCTTCTTCGGGCAGTTGCCATTTGTAGGTCTGCGCTTTTACATTGTTCAATGCGAAGGTCAGTGCTGTAGCCTCCGGCAAAGTAGCAGTAGTGGCAGCAGTAACGTTACTATACAGGTAGCCATTATATTTCAGTACCCTGTGGTTAAGCAGGTGTAGTAAAAAAATACCCTCCCTTACCGGTATGCCATTTACCTGCAACTGGTAGCGCTTGTGCTGCCAGCCCAGTTCATCGGGTTCGGTAGCCAGTAATGTAAATGAGTACGTTGCCGGAAGTTTGAATGCTTTGCGCAATGCCAAAAGGAAAGTCTCTTCATCCAGCGCCAGTGCTGCCTTAAACTGTATAAACGCCGGCACCGTGTTAGCCTGCTTCAGCCAGATGTGTTCGGCACCAGGCCACATGGCATCTGCCTCTGCTCCCCTTAATTCTTTGGTTACAAATTTTTGCTGCGAAAATCCAAGCGTTGTAAGCACCAATAGCAGGAGCAGGAAGAAAAATTTCTTCATAGTAAAAGTGTTATGTATTAAACTACGTATTTCAATGGGCTACAGATAGAATATAAACAATAAGGGCAGGCCTGATGTTCGGCCTGCCCTTATATTTAAAGCTACTTGTTTACCACAAACTGCTTTACATATCTTTTGCCATCTTGTTTTACCTCAAGCAGGTAAACACCATTGGCAAAAGAGCTCACATCTATGTGGGTTTGGGTAGTAGTAATGTTTTTAGCCGATAATACCTGGCCCAGTATATTCTTCACTTCCAGGGTTGTTTTATCATCTGCCTTGTTAATTGTAAGCGTAAGGCGGTTGGTAGCAGGGTTAGGATAAATACTGAAAGCAAAATCACCGTTTACATTTGTTACGCTGGTTTGCAATACAGTAGCGCCCGATGCAGCCGTGCAGCCGTTGTTATCGGTAACGGTAACTACGTAGTTGCCCGCCTCTACGCCGCTTATAGTTTGTGTAGTAGCACCATTGCTCCATGCATAGGTATAAGGTGCTGCTCCGCCGGTTACAGCATCTACAGCCGCAGCACCGTTGGTGGTGCTGGTAGTTATCTGTAGCTGTGCCGGTTGTTGTATAGTTACACTGGCACTGGCCGTGCAACCGTTTTCGTCGGTTACAATTACAGCACAGGTGCCCGCGCCCAGTGCCGATGCATTGTGCGTGGTATCGCCGTTGCACCACAGGTAGCTAAAGCTGCCCATGCCACCCGATGGCACGGCATTGGCATTGGCATCGCTCAGGCCAAAACAGCTTACCGATGATGAGGTAGTATTAATAGAAATTGTTTCAGGCTCATCAATAACAAACGCAGCCGATGACGAACAACTGTTAGCATCGGTAACGGTTAATGCATAATTACCCGCTGCCAGGCCAGCTAAGCTGTTACCGGTCGAGTTGTCGGACCATGTAATGCTAAAGCCACCGTTGCCACCGGTAGCCGATGCGCTGGCGGCGCCGTTGGCCTCGCCATTGCATTGCACATTTGTAGCAGTAACCTGTATGGCAATTTGGGCGGGTTGGGTTATGTTAAACGTATCTACATGCACACAGCCGTTGCCATCGGTAATTGTTACAAAATAATTGCCGGCGCTAAGGCCGTTTACAGCAGGGCCGGTAGCCTGGTTGCTCCAGCCATAGCTAAATGGCTGGTCGCCGCTTGTTACAGTTACCTGTGCAGTACCGTTAGCTGCACCAAAACAGCTAACCGGTGTGCTGGCCTGTGTGGCTATCAGCGACGATGCACTGCTTACCACCGCCGTGGAAGTGCCCGAGCAGTTATTAGCATCGTTTACCGTTACGCCATAAGTGCCTGGCGCTACGTTAGAAATAGAAGGGCCATTGCCCCCATTGCTCCAACTATATGTATAAGCAGGCTCGCCTCCCGAAATAACCACACTGGCGCTACCGTTGCTGCTTCCGCATGCTGCATCTGTAACTGTAGTGCTGGTATTTAGCCCGGCGCTTACTATAGCCGTTACTTCTTTGCGCTGCGATACGCATCCGGTGCCTTGTATTATCCAATCGTAAAAATAATAGTAGTAAGTAGGCACGTTAGGTGCGTTATTGCCGGTTATACTTACAAAACCGCCAGCATCGGTATACGGGTAAGTAGCCCCTGCATTGTTACGGTACAGATTAAGCATGCTGCTGCTGCTTGGCTGCAACCGGTAACCGGTACCGGTAGGCAGGTTAAAGTTTAGCGTAATGCGGCTGCCACCGGCTGGTACGGCTATAGTGCGGGTTTGCAAAAGCGTACCTCCCGAGTTGCGTAACTCAAAAGTGCGGTTGCCTGCTGCACCGGCATATACATACACCGATTGCAATACACAAGCGTTATTTACTGTAAACACAGTAGCCCAATTGCTTCCTTGTTGTGTTAAGTAGTCACCATTACCGGAATTATTTACCTTACCTACATGATACTCAATACCACCTACCGTATCCTGCAAATAGTAGGTAGTGGTTTGGTTAAGCACCGGTGTTACAAATGTGCTGCTCGAAGAAACCTTTACACCGTTAGAATCTAACCAGGCTACCGGGTTGGTGCTGGTAGTAGTTAAGGTAAATGTACCGGCACCACAGCGCGATACATCGCTTGCATCGGGCGCAGCCGGTTTGTTTACGGTTATATAGTTGGTAATGGTTTTTACGTTGTTGCCAAAATTATTGGTTACCGTAAGTGTTACGGTGTAAGTACCATTGGCACCATATAAGTGCGTAGGGTTTTGGGTTACCGATGTTTGCCCGTCGCCAAAGTTCCACAGCCACGAGGTAGCCGCGTTGGTAGATTGGTCGGTAAATTTAATAAGCCCGGTGCAGCTTTGTGTTACATCCGCAGTAAAATTAGCCACCGGTGGGCTCGATATGCTCTGGCAACCTAATGAGCTAAGCAGGCCCACCCGGAAACCTCCCGATGCAAACAGCGAAAGGCTTCGTGTTTTTTGCCCTTCGGTAAACATATACATGCACCGGTCATCGGTATAGTCCATATAGTTCATCCACATATCGCCGTTAGGGCCGTTGGTACAGCTCACACTCGGAAAACTAGGGCAGCCATAATGCTCATCGGCCTGGTTAGGGGTATCAGCCACATTATCTGAACCATTGCACCCAGTACCATCATCACCCCATATATGCTTGAGGTTTAGCCAGTGGCCCACCTCGTGCGTGGCAGTGCGCCCCAGGTTATAAGGTGCCTGTGCTGTGCCACCGCTACCAAAACAGGTATAACCAATTACCACGCCATCGGTAGCGGCCGCCCCACCCGGAAACTGCGCATAGCCAAGTGTACCACCACTCAGGTTGCACACCCACAGGTTAAGGTAAGAAGAAGCCGGCCAGGCATCATCACCGCCATTGGCCGAGCGCTTCACGTTATCATTGGTACTAAAAGATGTGTTGCTGGTTTGCTTACGTACAATACCCGTAGTAGCGTTGCCGTTGGGGTCGCGGCTGGCAAGGCAAAATTCAATTTCGTAGTCGGCAGCTATGCTTTGCCATACCGAAGGCACCGAGCCCGCATCGGTATTCTGTTTTCTAAAATCAAGGTTAAGCCGGTCTATCTGCGCTTGTATCTGTGCAGTGCTTACGTTTTGTGCCGTAGTGTTATACACCACATGCACCACCACCGGTATGGTTATTACTGCACGGCTTTCGTTGCCACGGTAGTTGGCTACAAACTGGCTGGTGTGTTCTTCCTGCTGCTGCATGCGTGCTGCCAGGGTAGGGTCCAGTTGCATCTGCTGGTGCAAGTGCTCCATAGCGCCGCAGCGTTGGGCGGCTATTTGCTGGTTACTAAATATACTTATCAAACAACAGACTGCAAGAACAATATTTCTCATTTTTCATTTTTTGCAATACCAAATTAAGCGAATGATTTGATAGAAAGAAAAAGGCCGTGTATACTATAAAGTAAGACAGCCCTAAAAAAGGCGAATACCCCCTATTTGACGGCGAAAAAGGGCTTTTCCTGCGCCTAAAATCGTTGTGCGCTTCCCGTTTATAAAGTTCCGTTAGTATTCGCTAAGAGTTCGGTAGGTTTTGTGCCAAAGGTGCCACATCCCGAAGAATTGACCAACCCGTATGTTTATCTTGCAAAAAAGCCGCATATATTTGCCGAACTAAAACTCACCTATCTTAATTATGGCAAATAAATTTTCATCCCTGCTTGTATGTTGTTTTCTGTCTTTTTTATGCTTTGCACAGTTCGATTACAAAGCCCAGTTTATTGCCAAAGAAATAAAGCCGGCTAAAACTATTTACATTATCAACTATGATGTTGATGTCAATCTGGCAAAGGCCAGTGGATTGGTAGAGGACGCTGTAAAAAAATACTGGACGGCCACCAAGCCCGAATTTAAAACAGTAAAATTCAGCGAGATTAAGGACAAAAAAAGTGATGATATTTATATAGGCCTCATCAAAACTATCAACTACGGATTGTATGAAGATAAAGGCCCCGAACCGCAGGTAGTGTACGCGGTCGCTTTTCTAAGCTGCGACAAAAGCAACAAGCCACAACTGCACACCAGCCACCCACGCATTTACCTTACCCGCCAGTTTGACGAGTTGGATATTATTAGCGCCGTGCGTATATTGAATACATATGCCGACGCTACCTTAACAGGTAAGTATGACAACAACCTTAGAGTAGCTACAAGCATGACACCCACCCTGTATAGGTTAGCAGAATTAAACCCGGGAAAACTAAAGGCGAAAACACTTCTTTTAGATAGAGCGGCGCTTGATAAAAAGGTTGACGAAGCTACTATTAAAGAAATATATACCGGTAAATTTAAACTGGTTACGCGCGCGGAAATATTACAGGCTGTAAAAGACCAGGACCCGCAATACGCTTACTACGTTTCAGAGGCTTTTCGTGATGACAATATAAGCGGAGTGCTTACAGCGCCGGTAGTTTTAGATGCGCAAAGCGGTAACATGTTATCCTATTCTAAAATTACAGGCGGTGTAATGACCAATCAATTTAATCCCGCTCCAGCCCCGGTTACCAAAGGTTTTTTAAAAGAAATAGCAAAGAACGCAGAGTAGTATTAACATGGGCCATCCTGAAAATACAAACAAGAAACTTATGATACGGCTGCTATCATTATTTATTATCATTTCCGGCTTCTCCGGTATTTTTTCTCCGGCAAAAAGTCAAACTATTATAACCATTGCCGGTACAGGAGCCAGCGGATTTTCCGGTGATGGACAACCAGCTACGGCTGCTGTATTCAGGGACATTTACGATGTCGCAATTGATAACAATGGTAATATTTTGATAGCCGATTGTTCTAACTCCCGCATACGAAAAATAGATGCTGTAACAGGAATCATTTCTACCATTGCAGGAAACAGTAACACTATAGGTGGTGGCTTTTCGGGCGACGGGGGGCTAGCCACACAGGCCCAGTTGAGTTTTCCATATAGCATAGCGGTAGATACCGCCAACAATATTTTCGTGGCCGACAATAGCAACAACCGGATAAGAAAAATAGATGCAGTTACCGGCATTATAACTACCGTAGCGGGCACCGGAGCATATGACTATACCGGCGATGGTGGGCAGGCTGTGAATGCTACATTAAAAAGGCCCAGAGCCATAACCATCGACAAATCGAACAATATCTATATCTGCGATTTTGGCAACCACTGCATAAGAAAAGTAAATAGCTCTACAGGCGTAATCACCACTATTGCAGGCACAGGCACAGCAGGTTTTTCGGGCGATGACGGTCCTGCTGTGGCTGCTGATTTGAACAGTCCTTTCGGAATGGCTCTCGACACATCCAACAACCTTTTTGTTGCAGACCTTCAGAATCAAAGGATACGTAAAATAGACCTTAGTAGCGGCCTTATATCAACCTATGCCGGAACAGGATATACAGATAGCACAGGATATGGTTCTTTTTCGGGTGATGGCGGACCGGCAATTTTAGCAGAACTGAACCAGCCTCACGCCCTCGAATTTGACAGAGAAGGATACTTGTTTTTTGCTGATGATAAGGCCAGGCGTATACGCCGGATAAGTCCCGCGGGTACTATATCTACGGTAGCCGGCAACGGAGTAGCGGGTTTTGCGGGGGATGGCGGGCCCGCACTTATGGCTTCATTTAAAGGAATAAATGGTATGTGCTTTAATCAGCAAAATGAATTGTTTGTTGCCGACGTGCTTAATCAGCGCATACGAAAAATTTATGATATACCATCTATTATCAGTATAGTTGCTAAAGAGTATACTATAGATGTGTACCCTCAGCCTGCAGGCAATTTCTTAAAAGTCGCAATCGATTCCAAAGAATATGATTTAATAACGTTGGTTGATGCAATAGGCCAAACAGTGATAACATCGGCAATTGAGGCAGATGCTAATGGTAAAAGTGTTACTATCGATGTAAGCGAGCTGCCAGGCGGTATGTATATGGCAATTTTAACGGGACCTAAAGTAGTGACGAGTAAAAGGCTGATGATACAACATTAATTATATAGCCGCAGCGGCAATTTGAGCTTATTGCTTAATTTAATGCTACTCTATCCGTTCATCATACTTTACTATAAAACTATCCAGTTTATCCTCGTTAAGAGTGCAATCTTTCAGCAGGCCATCTTTTACTGCCTTAGCTAAAAATGACTTTTTAGAAGCAAAATTTACCCGGTAAGTCATCTCTCTTTTTGACTTTAAAAACGTAACGCGCCAATACGTTCTCTCAAGCACATCGCGCGCAAATGCAATAAAAAATAACTCTTCTCCGGTAAGGGTAGAGTACGTTACCCCAGGCACTTCTTTACCGTCATATTTCAGACATTCTTTAGTATCAACCAGTACCACGCTCTTCTTTTTATCGTAATCTATATCCTGGCTAAATAGAGGCGCTGTTAAAAGCATGAAAAGGGCAGAGAGAAGAGTCGTTTTCATAGGTGTGATTTTAATTTAAATGTAAAAAATATTTCCGTCAACGCATCAGTAAGAAAACCCATTTTTTGGCCTCCATCTGTATTTAGTTACCGGTTACTTTTACCACCACAAAACTACAAACACATGAAAAATAATTTAAGAAGATTGTTCTATGCGGCACCGGTAGTGCTGCTGCTACTGCTGGCCGCCTGCGAAAAAGAAGATACCGGTAATACTCCCCAAACAGTTACCGATGCCGATGGCAACGTATACCAAACCGTTAAAATAGGCGACCAGGTTTGGCTGAAAGAAAACCTGAAGGTAACCCACTATAACGATGGCAGCGCCATACCTTATATAGCGGATGCTACCGATTGGCAAAATGCCACCGGTGCAGCCTATTGCAATTTTAATAATGACAGCGCTACGGCTGTTACCTATGGTAAACTATATAACTGGGCAGCAGTAAACAGTGGCAAGCTTTGCCCTGCAGGCTGGCATGTGCCCAGCCAGGCCGAGTGGGCGCAGTTAGAAACAGTATTAAACAGCGATGGCGGCTCGCTTAAAGAAGCCGGCACCACCCATTGGCTAAGCCCTAACGAAGGCGCTACCAACGGTAGCGGTTTTACCGCATTGCCTGCAGGCTACCGGTCTTACCTGGGCACCTTCTCTGCACTTACTTACCAGGGCCAATGGTGGAGCACCACCCTGGGCAGCGATACAGCCTACTACGCTAAATACTATTATGTCGATTTTTCATTCGCCGGCATTTACGATAACGAAGACTGGCGCACCGCCGGCCACTCCGTACGCTGCATTAAAGATTAATTGATAAAATACACAGCACAACGACATCCGAAGTTTTTTTTCAACTTCGGATGTCTATTACTAAGTATCTCTAATTTTATCCTTCAGATTCTCACCATCGTGCGAAATGAATAAAAGCATACATTCATTTCCAAAAGATTATTCATTATGGATAAAGAATTTAAGCAGGCCGTAACAGAGTTCCTGGAGGCGTTTGAAGAAGTATTTGATAAAGACTGGGATTATACAAAAGAACAGTTAGGTGCTTGGGCGGAAACCGAACAACAGCGTCAGGAAAGATTAAAAAATCCTGATGATGGCATTTATCCTATTCATCCGGAAGGGACTTTTATAAATCCCAGGACCGAGGACGAATTCTCTGATTGGGGATATCGGGGCAATCTGCTTGAAAAGTATAGGCAACTAAAAAGAATTATACATTCCACATAACTTATCCAAAACAAACAGCCCCGAAGATAATCTCCGGGGCTGTTTTGTATTCTGTATTTGTTCCCCCTTTTGTTTCATCCCGAGCTTGCCTCGGGAAGGGGGCTAGGGGGCGGCATTTAGGGGTCTACGCATCTATCCTTGCAAACTTAGCGTGGCTTTCTATAAACTCTCTGCGTGGTGGCACTTCATCGCCCATTAGCATGCTGAATATATAATCTGCCTCGGCAGCGCTATCAATAGTAACCTGGCGCAGGGTGCGGGTAGCCGGGTTCATGGTAGTATCCCATAGCTGCTCCGCGTTCATTTCACCAAGACCTTTGTAACGCTGCACGTGTACCGAAGCTTCGCTGCCGCCTTTGGCCAACTGCGCAGTGGCAGCATCGCGCTGTACATCGTTCCAGCAATACACCTGCTCTTTACCTTTCTTTACTAAGTATAGCGGCGGAGAGGCAATGTATATGTTACCATTCTCTACCAGCGTTTTCATATAGCGGAAGAAGAACGTAAGAATAAGGGTAGTGATGTGCGATCCATCAACGTCGGCATCACACATGATAACCACTTTGCTATAGCGCAGTTTGGTTATATCCAGCGCCTTGCTGTCGTCTATGGTGCCAATCTTAACCCCAAGGGCAGTAAACATGTTACCAATTTCCTCGTTGTCGTATATCTTATGCTCCATGGCCTTCTCTACGTTCAATATCTTACCACGCAATGGAAGAATAGCCTGGAAGTGACGGTCGCGGCCCTGCTTGGCCGTTCCACCCGCCGAATCCCCTTCGACAAGGAAAATCTCGCTCTCGTCACGGTTCTTGCTGGCGCAGTCTGCCAGTTTACCCGGCAAACCACCACCGCTAAGGGCGCCTTTGCGCTGCACCATTTCGCGGGCTTTGCGAGCTGCCGCACGGGCGGTAGCGGCTAACACCACTTTATCAAATATTATCTTGGCCTGTTTAGGGTTCTCCTCCAGGTAGTGCTCTAATACTTCGCCAAAAATCTGCTCTACGGCACCCGCCACTTCGTTGTTACCGAGTTTGGTTTTAGTCTGGCCTTCAAACTGCGGCTCAGGCACCTTAACCGATACAATAGCGGTCAAACCTTCGCGGAAGTCATCGCCCACTATCTCCACTTTCAGCTTTTCAAACAGCTTGTTCTTTTCGCCAAAAGATTTGAAGGTACGGGTAAGTGCGCGACGGAAACCCGCTACGTGCGTACCACCCTCTATGGTGTTAATGTTGTTTACGTAGCTGTGTACGTTTTCGCCGTACGTAGTGTTGTATTGCAGGGCTACTTCTACTGCAATGTTATCGCGGCTGCCTTCTACCCAAATAGGTACCGGTATAAGCGGCTCGCGCGTGCTATCCAGGTATTTTACAAACTCAACCAAACCGCCTTCGCTGTAAAAGTGCAGGTGGTTAAAATTACCTTCCTCATCTTTTTCGCGCTCATCTACTATATCCAGGTGTATACCCTTGTTCAAAAACGCCAATTCGCGCAAGCGGGCTGCCAGTGTATCAAAGCTATAAAGGGTAGTAGTAAAAATAGTAGCATCCGGCTGAAAGGTAACCTTAGTACCTCTGTCTTCGGTAGTGCCAATTTCTTTTACAGGGGCCAGTGGCTTGCCTTCGCTGTACTGCTGCTGGTATATTTTACCATTGCGGTGCACCTCGGCCGTAAGCAGGGTAGAGAGTGCGTTTACGCACGATACACCCACCCCGTGCAAACCGCCCGAAACCTTGTAACTGTCTTTATCAAACTTACCGCCGGCATGCAGCACGGTCATAACCACCTGCAGGGCGCTTACGCCTTCTTTTTCGTGTATGTCTACAGGTATACCGCGGCCATCATCTTTTACGGTTATCGAGTTGCCCTCGTGTATCGTTACATAAATGTTTTTGCAATGGCCAGCCAGCGCCTCATCTATCGAGTTATCTACTACTTCGTATACAAGGTGGTGAAGCCCCTTTACACCCGTATCGCCAATATACATAGCGGGGCGTTTGCGCACCGCTTCTAACCCTTCTAATACCTGTATACTATTGGCTGAATATTCCTGCTTCTTTTTTGGTTCTTCCATACTTTGTTCGGCTGTTCCTTCGCTCATATTTTTCTGTTTAAAAAATGGATTGTGCGGCCCTTTAAAAGGGGCGGACGCGAATCTAATAAAATTGGGCCGCCTAACCTCTTTTTACAGCTTATTTTATCCCCAATTTTTGTTAGATGTTGATAGCTTTTTTCAGCCCCCAAACATCCCGCTTTTTTAACGTTTACCAATAGCTTATTTAAGTCTGTGCAGCGGCTTTAGTGCGCTATCAAAATATAGATTTTCGCTTATCAAAATTGCCGGCGGTTTAAACCGCCGGGCAACATGCAACCCCATTTGCCAAAATTGCCACTTTAACAAAGGCTTAATACAGCTTTTTCCTAATTTAAATGCCTTTAATATATTTACGCAGCACTAACTAAAATTTTCAACCCTATGCCTCATTTATACTTCGCTCTAAGAAGATGGACTATTGCGCTTTTTCTTATCGGCTTTACAGCCTCACAATCTATTTGGGCACAAATAAATAATACCCCTTTCGAGCAGGTTTTTGTTGCTACAGGTATAGATAAGGAAACGCTAAAAAGTGCATTCCCTAATTTATACCAGGTGGTTAAAAACAAAGACTATAAAACAGAGGATATAAACTCTTTTATTAAGTCGCATGGCACCGAGTGGGACGCCTTTACTAATCTGCCCGGCATTAAAAAATTAAACATAGCCTGGGGTACCCTGGGTTTAACCACACCAGAGGCTAAGCCGCAGTTTCAGCATTCTATATATCAGTGGTATAAAGCAGCGGGCATTACAGAGGCTAAACGTGCCGAATTGTTCCCTAACTTTCCATTGCCCAACCTTAAAAATGACCTGAACAAAGAACTGGCCGACTACGAGCAGAAAATAGGCGCCTGGCAGCGCCTGCACCCCGAGGAGTTTGAGCGCTTTTTAAATACCCCTGAGCTTACGGCCCTTAACCCTTATTACAACGGGTACTACAAGCTGCCTTATATGCCACGCTTTATTGGCGCTAAAATAGGGCTGGATAAGCCCGTAAAAGCCAACACCGGCAATTCTATTGCCGATGAGTATAACTATCAACTAAAACTGCGCAACTGGTATTTTGTGTTTAAACCGCAGGAGTTTAATAAGCTGTATGGCAAGGATTATAAATTCCCCGATTCTTTCGACCAGCAGGCCTATCGCGGGCAGGTAATTAAAATGCTGAACGACACGAAAGAAGGCACATATCCTAATATGAGCAACCCGCACTAAACCCTGAACGCTCAAAACATAAATCCTGACGAAAAATTAGAAGCACCATGAAACTGACCTCAACCCTATATAAATTTTTAGCAGCAATTGCTGTATTTATTTTTACAAGCCCGCTAATGGCCCAAACGTATAACGATGGGGCCATGAACATAAAGATGAACGTGGGCTACAGCTGGGTAGAAAGTGTAGATGACCCTTTGACCGGCGAGTTAAACTCAAATGAATTCAGATGGCGCTGGTGGGGCGCCGATAACGCCAACCTGGATGGATTGGGCTTTGTAGGTGGCACTACCATAGGCACTAACTCAAGCAATGCAGGCTGGGTATTAGGGCAGGATGTTACCTTGCTTAACTATACCTACGGCACACCGGGTATTACACCACAGCCGGTGCCTCAGTTTCTGGCCCTGCAGGGCGAAGGTTGGGAAGATGATTGTTTCGATTGCTACCGCTCTACCGGTACATTTACCTGGAGTTGCGACCAATGCGATGCGTTTACTTATGAAGGTAGTTGTCCTTGCAGCCAGAATATTTTCTGCGGATGCTCTTCAGAAGACCAACACTGCGGGCCTTATACTATCAGCAACACCATCAACTACCGCGTACTGCCACCGTGCCTCAGTTTGGTTTCTCCTCCTACGGCAGGCAATGCCTGGGTTGGCGATTTCTTTGGCAATGCCTGCGGCAGCGATGATATAGGCGCCGAGGTACTGGCCACCTGGACTCCACCCATACCCGATGCTATTGTAGCTACGGCCAATGTATTGTGCCAGCCCGGCTTAGCTACCTTGCAAACCGGCGGCGCTGTGTTTGGCGGCGATTACCACTGGTATAATAACGCTACCAACGTGCTGGTGGGTACAGGGTCGCAGATTACACCTTTTGTAGGCGTAACTACCACTTACCGCGTACACACCTTTAACGGTGCCTGCGAAAGCTTAAGCTACCGCACCTTTACGGTTACGGTAGGCCAGCCTAATATTACAAGTGTAAGTTCGGTTAGCCCTACCTGCAATGGCTCTACCAACGGTACTATTACGGTTACCGCCAGCGGTGGTAACGGTGCCTTGCAGTACTCTAACAATGCCGGTGCTACCTGGCAGGCTTCAAATGTGTTTACTAACCTGGCGGCCGGTTTCTACAATATATATGTAAAAGATGCCAGCGGTTGCACGGTTATTTACCAGGGCAACTCGGTAGTGCTTACACAGCCTAACCCTATCAGCATATTTGTAAATAAAGTAGATGCCAGCTGCAACGGTGCCAGCAGCGGACGTATAGATATTTTTGCCGGTGGTGGCTCGGGCAACCTCAGCTATTCAATTAACAACGGAAATAGCTTCCAGCCAAGCTCTATATTTGCCAACCTGGCCGCAGGCAGCTACGATATTGTAGTGCGCGATGCTAACAACTGTTCGTACCCCTTCCAGGGCAACCCGGTGGTTATTTCGCAACCGACACAGGTACTGGCTACTACCATAGTAACCCCTGCCAGCTGTAGCAATAGCAATAACGGCAGCATACAGGTAAACGCTATTGGCGGCACATCGCCTTACAATTACTCGCTTAACAACGGTCCGTTTTTCCCTAATGCCACATTTACCGCAGTACCCGCCGGCACTCATACTATATTAGTATCGGATGTAAACGGCTGCACCGCTACTGCCACAGCTACGGTAGGTGCCAGCTACGTACTTACCGCTTCGGTGCTTAGCCAAACAGATGTTAGCTGCTCGGGCGGTGCCGATGGCACTGTTACCTTAACTTCTACCGGTGGCCAGGGCCCTTTCGAATTTAGTAAAGATAACGGCTCTACCTGGCAGCCAGATGCAACATTTACCGGCCTTGCTGGTGGTGTATATACATTTACCGTTCGCGATGCCAACGGCTGCTCCGATAATGTATCGGCTACTGTAATAGAGCGCCCTGTATTAACCGCCACAGTGGCATCGGTAACTACCGTGGGCTGTTTTGGTGCAAGCACAGGCGCTATTGATATTAATGTAACCGGCGGCGATGGTAACTATACTTACCTGTGGAGCAACACTGCCGTTACGCAGGATCTTACCGGTGTACCGGCTGATACCTATAGTGTAGTAGTTACCGATGGTGCAGCCTGCACAGCTGCTACCGGTGCCACTATTACCCAAAATGCCGAACTGGTATTATCGTTAGAGCACCAGATAAACGTAGCCTGCAACGGCGGCAAAACCGGTGGGCTGGATGTAACTGTAAACGGCGGTGTACCGGCTTACAGCTATAGCTGGAGCAACGCTGCCACCAGCGAAGATATTTATGGCATAGATGCCGGTGTATACGACCTTACTGTAAACGATTTTAGCGGTTGCAGCGTATCGGCCAGCTATACGATTACCCAACCGGCCCAGCCGCTATCTGCTACTACATCATCGGTAAGCGTAAGCTGCCCCGGTGGTAACGATGGTAGTGTAACAGCAACAGGCCAGGGCGGCACTACACCTTACAGCTACTTGTGGAACAACGCCCAGCAGGGCGGCACTATCAACGGTTTAGAAGCCGGCTTATATGTAGTTATAGTAACCGATAGCAACGATTGCAGCGTGGCTGCCAGCGTGCAGCTAACCCAACCGGCGCCTTTTGTATTTACCGATAGCATTGCACCGGCCCGGTGCTTTACCTCGGCAGATGGTGCTGTTTACTTAACCGTAACCGGTGGTACTACAGCTTACAGCTATGCATGGAGCAATAACACTGCTAACCAAAACCTGACCGGTGTGGGCAGGGGCAGCTACTTTGTAGTAGTTACCGATGCCAATGGCTGCACAGCCGAAGAGGCTTTTGTGGTAACCAGCCCGCCGGCATTACTTATAACTGTAGCCGGCAATAACCCCGATTGCCATGGTAAAGCTACCGGCTTTGCTGTGGCCAGTGTAGGCGGTGGTGCGGCACCTTATTTTTATGTATGGAGCACTATGCCAGAGCAGGCTGGTGTAATGGGTGTAAACCTGAGTGGCAATGTGCCATACACCGTTACCGTAACCGATGCCAACGGATGTAGCAATACCGCCAGCGTAACCCTGGTAGACCCTACAGAGGTAGTTGTTACTACCAACCCTAACAACGTAAAATGTTTTAATGGTAACGATGGCACCGTAGTAATAACCGCTACCGGTGGTAGTGGCTTCTATCAGTACTCGCTTAATGGGGTATATCAGCCCGATAGCTTACTTACCGGTTTAACAGCCGGCGAATACACCGCCATAGCGCAGGATAGCCGAGGCTGCTTCGGCTCGGCCAACTTTACTATACAGCAGCCTACCGCCATATTTGTAGATGCAGGGCCTGATCAGGTATCTATACGCGGCCAGCAGGTAGCGCTTAACGGCACAGCTACATCACCTAACGGTATTATCGGCTATGTATGGACACCCGATGTAAACCTAAGCTGCACTGCCTGCCAAAACACCCTGGCTTCGCCAGAGGCTACTACTACATATTACCTTACGGCAATGGATGCAGACAGCTGCAGCAATACCGATTCGGTAACCGTGATAGTAAAGAACGTAGTACAGGTGTTTACACCTAACTCATTTACACCTAACGGCGACGGACTGAATGACTTCTTTGAAGTAGATATTCTGGGTGCAAAAAATCTGGATGTAACCTTGTTTAACCGCTGGGGCGAGCAGGTTTACAACAACCCTGCACAGCACAACGGTATAACCAACAACGGCGATGCCTGGGATGGCACCAAGAACGGAAAGAAATTGCCATACGATACCTATGTGTGGCAAATAAAAGTTACCTACTGGAACGAAGCAGCTTTCCCTGCCGAAACACTTAGCGGTACAGTTACTTTGGTTAGATAAACCCCTAAATCCCCTAAAGGGGACTTGAATACAAAATGCCAATCCGAAAGGGTTGGCATTTGTATTTCTATTTGCGGCTATTTTAATGTATACCGGGCAAATCAGAGGGAGTCAGCCCGATACCCTGGAGTATGTAAGGCAGTAATAAAGGATTTCGAAAGCTTTGAAAACTCCGGAATACTGTAGTTACATTCACTATAAAAAAAACTACCCCCATTATGAAAACTCTAGTACTTTCGGTTTTTACCCCCTTGCTCTGGTTTCTATTTATAGCTGCGAATGCCGCATTACCTGTGGTGAAAAAAATTATAATACTCATTTCGTATCCATAGGTTTCTCGGATACAGATTTAACGCCGCTTATTTTAAAAACATATATAGCCAACAGCAATTTTGCCCAGGTAAAAGATAGTTTTACTATTAATGAATTTCCGGATAATGGATGGACTGACGAAGGACTTTACAATGGGTTTTTCTTTAGTAATCAGCCCGATTTAGATTATACAATTGAGCTACCCACTGTGGGCCGCAGTTTCCAGGTAAACAATTTTGTTTTTGAAAAGGAAGAGTGCAAAATGTGTGGAAGGAAGTATGTAATAAATACACTTAAAGGTTATATCATAAACGGCGAAGTGAAATCTACAGATGGCAGGGTGGAGATAAGAGAGTGAGTTGTATCCAAACCCATTCCTTTATCAGGTAAAGTTGCTATTTACTCAATAATAACCCTCTTTGTAAATATGTTTTGGCTTTTTATTACCTGCAAAAAGTAAACGCCACTACTTAGCTCATCTTTACTAATAGTAACCTGCCTACCCTGGGCAACAGGAATTGTTTTTACCGTTTTGCCTTGCACATCTTTAATCTGAATGATAGAGTTATTCAATTCTTCCTCAAAAGTCACAATTGCCTGGTGTGAGAACGGATTAGGATAAATCGAAATTGCATTTTGTTGCGCAGGAGACATAAGCTGGCCGGTAACATTAGAGTAAGTTGAAATAAAATCGCCAAAGGCGCTTGGGCCATTGGGCATAGGTATGCTGCTTATCAAGGTGTTTGATGTTGCATTTATTACATCCATATGAAGCAATGAAGCAACATATAGTTTACTGCCATCGGGAGTAAGCGACAAGCCATGCGGATTGGGGTTTACAGCAACCGAATCAATAATAGTTTTGCTGGTGGTGTTGTATACTTTCACAAAAGCATTATTGGTAAAAGCTATATACAGTTTGGTTCCGTCATTACTTATTTCTATAGCAGAAGGGTTGCCGCTTACCGTAAAAGAATCGGTCACGGTGTTGGTGCCGGTGTTTATTATGGTTATTATTTTATCATCCACACTGGGCACATATACTTTACTTCCGTCGGGGCTTATGCACAAAAATTCCGGCATGTAACCTACCGTTAAGGTGGTAATAACAGAATTGTTGTATGCGTTTAGCACTGTGACTGTGTTGTTCATATTTGTATGGGCAACATATACCTTACTTCCGTCGGGGGTTACTGCCAAATCGAATGGAGACCCACCTCCCAAAGGGATAGTGGCATCAACAGAATTAGTAGTAGTGTTAATTACACTTACCGAGTAATCTAAAGTATTACTCACATAAACCTTACTGCCATCAGGGCTTACAACTATACCACTTGCAGCGTAACCGACAGGTATTTTTGTAATAATTGATTTACTGGCAGTGTTAACCACAGTAACAGTATCGGCTCCTACAAAATATACTTTGCCGCCATCCGGAGATACCGCCGTCCACTCAACCATATGACCTATGTAAATAGAATCAGTTATGGTATGCGTAGCCGCATTAATTACCTTAACATAGTTGCTAAAAATTTCCCCCACGTATGCCGTTTGCGCATGTAAGGATGTTCCTGAAAAGGAAAACAAGAAAAAGGCTACAATGAGGGAAATTTTATTTTTCATACGTATTTTTTACTATAAGCAAAAATAGATGGAGTTGTAAACTATACAAATCATTTTTTTTAAAATATCGGAAGTCTGGCGCATGAAAGAGAAATACATAGTAGATTCATCATCTAAATAAATGTTTTAAGTCTATGAATAGACCTATGCCTAAAAGCGATAACCTGGTTGCCCTTATAGATTCTCTTACCCCGGCGGAAAAGAAATATTTTGTACAATTTACCCAACTGCGAAGTGATGACAAAAGCTATATGAAATTATATACAGCTGTTTTAAATAACGGGGGGTATAACGCTGAAAAGCTATCGAAACAACTAAACAAAACCAAAGCTAACCTTGCCCACGAGAAACAATACCTTATAGAAAACATACTCAAGGCCTTGCGCAATTATCACGATAAGCAAGGAGAAATAGAGTTGTATAACACTATGAGTGATGCCCTTTTGCTGAAAGAGCGCAGGATAAACTTATTGACGTTAAATAAATATAAAAAAGCAGAAAGCCTAGCCCGGCAATATGGTAAATATGAAATAGAATGGAGGATGTTATTTGAGCGGCGGTTATTCGCTACACGCTTTTATTCCGATAGAGAATTTATTATTCAAGCAGAGGAAATGATGGCCCGGATGCAGCAATTAATAAACCGGCTTGGTGATTTTCAGTCTCTTCAGCAGTTTTACCTGAAGGTTGAAAGCGACTACCGGACAAATGCACACGCACGCGGAGAGGAAGAGATTAGCAAAGCCTCTGCTATGCTTAATGACCCCGTTCTTAAGCGACATAGTAACGAGCCTTTGTTTAAGTATTTTCAGTTAGATGCAGAATCAACCCTGAACCAAAGGTTGCTTAATGATAAACCGGCTATAGATAATATGCGTAGTTGCCTCAAATTAGCCGAAAAATATCCCGAGCAGCTTTCTATTGACAGCTACTATTACTTTACTACTCTGCATGGTTATTTGGTTACATTGTTATTTGCAGGCAAATTCAAAGAGTTTGAAAACAGGATAAAAAAAATACAGACAAGAGATTACCACAAACTACCATTTAATCACACTTACCTTGATAAAACACTTGATGCACATTATTATTATTACTATCTGATATTATATAATTTTCTTTTGGCAATGCCATCGCCCCCTTTACAGAAAATTAAATCTTTCCTTGCAGCATTGGACGAAAATTATGAGCATATCATTGGCGAATTTCCAGCTGAATATGCTGTTCTATTGCCGCATTACGCCTGTGGCATTTGTTTTGTTTTAAAAGATTATAATGGAGCGCTAAGATGGAACCGAAGGGTTATTGACGAGTCGGGCACTCATGACCGCCATGAAGTGCTCTCTATTGCGCGAATTGTTACTCTTATTTTGCATGCAGAAATGAAGAACTATTCCATACTGCCATTTTTGGCTACTAGTGCTAAACGATATTTGATAAAACAGAACTTCTTTTCTAATGTAGAAAAAACAACATTGTCATTTTTAACCAGGCTACCGCAATTACACAGCAACACCGAGGTAAAAAAGGCATACCGGGAATTGTTTTCAATGTATAAAGAGTTGGAACAAACCCGGGAAGGAGAATATCATTTACGGACTTTTAAATATAGATTATGGGCGCAGCGTAATATGTGAATAATTAATCCAGCTGCCCCTTTACATCCAGCGCATCGCGCAGGCCGTTGCCTACCAGGTTAAAGGCAAGCACTAACAGCATAATAGCCACACCGGGAAACAAGGCCAGGTATGCCTTGCTGGTATCTATAAAATCTTTATACTCGTTCAGCATGCTGCCCCAACTTGGCGCCGGAGGCTGTATGCCCAGGCCAATGTAGCTAAGCCCGCTCTCTACCAATATGGCACTGGCAAAGTTGCTGCAGGCTACCACTATAATAGGCCCCATTATGTTTGGCAGAATATGAATGAAGATGATGCGTGTATCGCCGAAACCAAGGCTTTTAGCCGCGGCTACATATTCCATTTCGCGTAGCGATAGGAACTGCCCACGCACTATACGCGCCGTTTCTACCCACATGGTTAAGCCCACGGCTATAAATATCATTACCAGTTTATTCTCTATCAGGCTACCCGCACTGATGTATAACCCCATTGCCAATAACAGGGTAGGTATACTCCAGAACACATTGATAACCCACATAATTACCTGGTCGGCCCAGCCGCGGAAGTAGCCGGCTATGGCGCCCAATACAATACCTATTATTAAAGAGATAATCACCGATATTAACCCCACCGATAGCGACACGCGCACACCTATCAGCAGGCGCGAAAGAATATCGCGGCCAAACTTATCGGTGCCCAACAAGAAGCTACGCTTGGTTATGAACTCTTTCTCAAAATCCTTTTGCTCTACGCTATTCAATCTGCCGCCCGATAGTGCATTTACAGAGATAGTTTTCTGCTCGGGTTTAAAGTTGCGGCCCTTGTATTCGGTATAGGTAACCTGGTCGCCCTCCAGCTTATAATCGAGCACCGGTATGGGTTCATAGTCTTTTGCAAAACCATCTACCAGCCCTTTTATAAAACCGGTAGACTGTCCGCCTTCGCGTTTCTTCTTTAATATTTTAATGCTAAAGCCCGGCTCGTGGGTTTCCAGTTGCAGTACCTGCTCGTTGCCACTGGGCGAGTTATCGGGCGCTATTACATAGGCAAACAGCGATAGAAAGAAAGACAACAATATAGTAGCCAACCCAAACATAGCACTCTTGTTGCGCTTTAATCGCTTCCATGCTTTCTGATTTAAAGAGGTTGATTTTACTTCTGCTGCCACTAATTGAATTTACTTTTTGTATTTCTTCGGACTTCCGACTTCCTGCTTCGGACTTCTTCTACTGCTTCACCAATCTATCCTTCCACCGGTACCGTCCCATCTGGCTTAGCGGACCTATCAATACTACATAAAACACGTAGAATATCTCGGCGAAAGGTAAAAGAAAAAGGGTATACCACTTGCGGAAAAATATAGTAACCGGCACGTTGAATATAAAATCGGCCAGCAGCTTGGTGCCACCCGCTACCGCAAACGGCAACCAGGCAAAATCATCGTTGTAAAACTGAATGCACATGTATACACTGGTGCCAATTATAAGCAGATTGAACAGGTAGGCAAAGTAGAGCACCAGGTTAACCTTAAAATCGCTAAACCGCGACGACTTGCTTATCCACCTTTTGCGCTGCGATATAAAACTAAACAGCCCGCTCTCGGGCTTGGTAAACACACAGGCATCAAAATCTTTCACGTAGCCTACACTGCCGGGGTAGCGCTCGTTAATCTTCTGCATCAAAAATATATCGTCGCCGGTAGGCACATCGTGGTTGCCCTTAAACCCCTCTACATCGTGGAAGGTTTGTTTGGCATACATCAGGTTAGCGCCATTGCACATGGTAGGGAAGTTACTGCGCAGCGTAGCGCCGGTAATACCCGCCAGGTTCATCACATCTATCTGCTGAAACACCTGTAGCGGCCAGTAGGCCGGCTTCACCATTACGGGGGCGGTTAGCAACTTGTAGTCGCCCTGTTGGTAGCAATTTACCATAGCGCTCAGCCAGTTTTCGCCCATGGTGCAGTCGCCATCGGTGGTTATTATCAGGTCGCCTTTGGTATTTTTTATACCCAGGGCTATCGCTTTTTTCTTATTAGGCACATACTCGCCGGGGTTGCCCAGGTATTGCATCAGGTTGAGCACCAGCAGGTTAGGGTTCTCCACCTCCTTAGCATAGCGGATGGTAGGGTCGGTGCTGTAGTCGTCTACTACTACCACCTCAAACTTATCGGCGGGGTAGTTTTGTTTAAAAATGCTCTCCAGGCAGGCTTTTATATTCTCGCTTTCGTTGCGGGTAGGTATTACTATAGATACAAAGGGTTCTTTTCCGGCCTTGGCAGTGGCAGCACCGGGCTTTTTCAGCCTGAGCCATCCTGTAAAAAAATACATTATCAGGGCCAGGTATAGCACAGAGAAAACAATAGAAACAATGAGCAGAGGACTAAAACTCATAAAAAGTAAAGCGCGAATATGCAAATGCAATGCAAAACACGGGCAAGTAAATACCAACATTTTGCCCATAATTTAATTAAGGATTTGGCAGCTCCGTAAATCCCCAAATTGCCCTCATTTTCTATATTCGCACCCCAACCGCGGCACGCAATTGCTTTTCAATTCCGAAACCAGCAAACCAACACCGCAAACACAACATGCCTAAGAATTCCGCCATCAAGCACACCCTTATCATCGGCTCAGGCCCCATTATTATCGGACAAGCCTGCGAGTTTGACTACTCTGGCTCGCAAGCCGCCCGCAGCCTGCGCGAAGAAGGCATAGAGGTAACCCTGCTTAACAGCAACCCGGCTACTATTATGACCGACCCTGTGGTGGCCGATAACGTATACCTGGAGCCTATAACTATAGAGAGTGTTATAAAAATACTGGACGAGCAGAAAAGCCGCGGGCATATAATAGACTCGGTGCTGCCTACCATGGGCGGGCAAACAGCACTTAACCTGTGTATGGAAGCTTACGAACTTGGACTGTGGCAAAAGTACGAGGTAGCCGTGCTGGGCGCTGATTTTAAAGCGATACAAAAAACCGAAGACCGCGAAGAATACCGCAAGTGGATGATAGAGTTGGGCATAGCCGTAGCGCCGGGCATTACCTGCAACTCTTTTTTAGAGGGTAAAGAGGCCGCACAAAAGACCGGTTTCCCTTTGGTTATCCGTCCGTCGTTTACACTGGGTGGTTCGGGTGGTTCGTTTGTGCATACCAAAGAAGAGTTTGACGAGAAATTACAACGCGGCCTTGCCGCATCGCCTACGCACGAGGTGCTGGTAGAAAAAGCGGTGCTGGGCTGGAAAGAATTTGAGCTGGAAGTAATGAAAGATAAGGCGGGCAACTTTGTAGTGATATGCACCGTAGAGAACTTTGACCCGATGGGTATACACACCGGTGACTCTATAACCGTGGCACCGGCCATGACCCTGAGCGATACTGCTTACCAGCGCATGCGCGAATATGCCAAGCGCATGATTACTGACCTGCCGGGCTTTGCCGGTGGTTGCAACATACAGTTTGCCATAGACCCGGTGAGCGAAGACATCATCTCGATAGAGATGAACCCGCGCGTATCGCGCTCATCGGCCCTGGCAAGTAAGGCAACCGGTTACCCTATTGCTAAAATTGCTGCCAAGCTGGCCATAGGTTATAACCTGGATGAACTGAAGAACCAGATTACTAAAACCACATCGGCCTTTTTTGAGCCGGCGCTTGATTATGTAATTGTAAAAATACCACGCTGGAATTTTGACAAGTTTGCCGGCTGCGATGATACACTTGGCCTGCAGATGAAAGCCGTGGGCGAAGTAATGGCCATAGGCCGTAGTTTTCAGGAGGCGCTGCAAAAGGCTTGTCAGTCACTGGAGAATAACCGTATAGGCCTGGGTGCCGATGGCAAGCAGTGGGTTAGCGCCAACGATATGCTGCAAGGCATTAAAGAAGCAAGCTGGGATAGGCTCTTCCGCATTTACGATGCGCTTAAGCTAGGCGTGCCGGTTAAAACCATACAGGATATTACACGCATAGACCCGTGGTTCTTGCACCAGATAGTTGAACTGGTAGACATTGAAAAAGGCCTGCGCAAAAAACATTTGAAAGATATTGGTGTAGATGAAATGTTTGAGCTAAAGCAAAAAGGCTACAGCGATTTGCAACTGGCTTACCTGCTTAACGCTACCGAAGATGAAGTATATTACTACCGCACCAAAGAGCTGGCTGTAAAACGTATTTACAAACTGGTAGATACCTGCGCGGCAGAGTTTGAAGCCAAGACACCGTACTACTATTCATCGTTTGAAAAGAATTCGGCTACCAGTACAGAGCTGGATACCAACGAAAGCAAGGTAAGCGAAAAGAAAAAAGTGATAGTGCTGGGCAGCGGCCCTAACCGTATAGGCCAGGGTATAGAGTTTGATTACTGCTGTGTGCACGGCGTACTGGCTATAAAAGAAGCGGGCTTCGAAGCTATTATGATGAACTGCAACCCCGAGACAGTGAGTACCGACCCAGATATAGCCGACAAGCTATACTTTGAACCGGTGTTTTGGGAGCACCTGCGCGAGTTGATAGAGCACGAAAAACCGGAAGGTGTAATCGTACAGCTGGGCGGACAAACAGCCCTGAAGCTATCGAAGAACCTGCACGAGAACGGCATTAAGATTATAGGCAGCAGCTACGATGCTATGGATATAGCCGAAGACCGCGAGCGCTTTAGCGATATGCTGAAGAGCCTTGATATTCCTTATCCACCATACGCCGCCGCCAAGAATGCCGAAGAAGCATTGGAGGCGGCACACAACGTTGGTTACCCGGTACTGGTGCGTCCATCATACGTACTCGGCGGACAGCGTATGCGTATTGTAATCAACGATGAGGAGTTGACCGAAAGCGTGGTGAAGATTTTGAAGTTCTTCCCCGATAACAACATATTGATTGACCACTTCCTTGACCGTGCCGAAGAGGCTGAGATAGATGCCATCTACGATGGCGAGCAGGTAGAGATAATGGGCGTGATGGAGCACATAGAGCCTGCAGGTATACATAGCGGCGATAGCAATGCGATGTTGCCGCCGTTCAACCTGAGCGAGAGTGTGCAGCACCAGATGCGCGATTATACGCGCCGCATTGCCAAGGCGCTTGAGATACGCGGACTGATAAACATACAGTTTGCCATTAAGAACGAGAAGGTGTATGTAATAGAGGCTAACCCGCGCGCCAGCCGTACTACTCCATTTATTTGCAAGGCATACAACATACCATACCTTAACTACGCTACCAAAGTAATGTTAGGCACCCATAAGATTAAAGACTTCACTTACTTTAAACGCCTGGTTGGCTACGCTATTAAAGAACCGGTATTCAGCTTTGATAAGTTCCCCGGCGTAAGCCGCGAGCTTGGTCCAGAGATGAAGAGCACCGGCGAAGCCATCCGCTTTATAAAAGACCTGTGGGATCCTTACTTCCGCGACCTGGTAAAGAAGAAGAGTATGTTTCTTAGTCGATAATACCTCTAAGACTTCCGAAGTTGAAAAAACTTTGGAAGTCTTGTATCTTCAAAAAATGATTTTAGAAAAAAGATGCGATAGTTACAGTTACTTCAGGGAAAAGTCTTCAACGCTTATTTCTAAATTAATAGCGGGCGAAGGAAATGCCAAACAACGTTTAGGTGAATGCGAAGGACAAATATTTGTTTGGACTTTAGCTCCCGTCCCAGCCAACCAAAAACAATTTAAGGAGGATATAGTTGCACGTCTAAACAAATTACCCCATAAAGAATTTAGAGGCGAAACTATTCAATCATCTTTTAGAGCTTCTCTATCTAAAATGAGAAATTCTACAGCGGCGAAAATAATTGCAGATATTTATCAATTACACGAAGATGTAAGGTTCGCAGAAGAACAATGTTAAAATATAATTTGGTTTGTTTTTGTAATAGATATCTCCCCTAATGAAAACCACTACCCTCCTATCTGCTTTCTTATTACTCCTGCTTTCCGCCTGCAACTCTAACGAGCAACCGGCAACCAGCCAGGCAAGTGCAACCGGCCCATCTGGCTTTGAAAAAGATAGCGCCCGTTTTCTCACTGCTGTAAAAAGCCTTGAAACATGCTGCCAGTTTTTTATTGAGCAGGATTCATTGCAGCTAACCGAAGCAGGACTGCCGCTTGAGTTAAATGCGGTAGCAGAAAATAATTTAGACGAAGTGGTAGTAGGTAAATCGGTATCAGCTATGGCCGGTCAGTTGGATGCCTTAGAGGATGAGGTGGTGCCTCCCTTTGTGCGTATGCATGTGGTTAAGAAAGATGACAAGCCTTCGGCCAGTGTACTCATGTTTCATTTTGATAGCGAAGGCGATGCCAAAGATTGGGTTAACCGACGCGATGATGTAGCCGATGATAGTGTAATATACACTAAACCCAAAGGGATATTATGGGCGGCTGGCGATAAGGCCTACCTGGTTCAAACATACAACACACCCGAGCGCGATTATGTAAACCTGCTGAAAGCGGAATTGGTGAAGGGGATGGGTAAGTAATATTAGATAGTGTTTCAAATACTATTTGCAATCCTCGCTTACATGGTGTATTTTTAGTAAGTAAAACCACATCAGTGAAACCCGTCTCTATATTTCTAATAACGATACTCTTGCTTCCAATGCAAGGGTGCAAAAAATATGAGATACTGAAATTGGTAACGGGGACTTATCTTGTTTGGGGGACTCACTATTCAGCTGCAGGAGCTGGCACGTCAGCGGTACCTATTAATTCTGAAAGCTTAACTATTACAAAGAGTGGCAAATCAATTCATGTAGTTTTTCAAACATGGGAAGGTAAATTCACCTACTATAATGAAAATGAAACTTACTATCACTTTTTGCGTGAGCCGGATGATGATAGTTTTATTTACTTCTATAAAAATAACGATTCTATAGTAGGAGTTCTTAAGTATGTAACAAGCGGTCTTCACTACGGAAATTACTCCATAAAAGGGGCAAAAAATTAGACAACCAAAATAGGTGCCGATTTGAAAAAACTTCGAAAATCGACGAGCTATTTAGTAGGCCATTCATATTGTAAAAGTTGATTATTTTTATGCTTCTTAAAATTTATGGGAAAAAAGCTATCCGCATTATTCATTTTGGTTATTTCTTTGATTACCATTTTAGTAGGTTGCAAAAAAGAAAAGGAAGCATCCTTAATTGATATGCTGTGTGGCGATTACTTTGTTTCCGGCAAACGTAATACATGGAGTGGGCAAACAGGAACATCTACTCCTATTGATTCTGATGTATTGCATATTAATAGAATGGACGATTCCGTAATACATGTGGCGTTTAGAAGTTGGAATGCAAATTTCAAGTATTATGATGCAGCTGGGCTTCCAAATCACTATAGTTTCTCTACAGTAGATATCAACGACTGGGCCAACGGAGGCACCGGACACGATTTTATTTATTTCCCTAAAGCGAATGATTCTGTTAGCGCTCTCTTATATTCCGGAGGTGGTGTTAGCGGCTCCGGTTACTTTCTTGATGGAATCAAAATACAGTAAATAAAGCACCTAGCTGATGAAAACCGCTACTTCGCACAGCGCGAAAGGATACTCTTTGCAAGGAGTTAAAACCAATTACCATATAATCCGGTTCAACGTAGCTACCCTAGCTTTCCCGGAGGGTTAAAGAATACTCCAAAGACTTCCGATTTGAAAAAACTTCGGATTTCGACGAGCTATTTAGCAGGCCATTCATATTGGAAAAGTTGTTTATTTTTAAGCTAACCTAAGATTTATGAAAAACATATCGCCCCTTCTGTTACTCTCTATTGCCCTTATTACAAGTTTGCCATGCTGCAAAAAAGTACAGAGCGAATCCTGTTCTGATCAAGTAAAAAACCAGGATGAAACCAGTATTGATTGTGGTGGAAGCTGCTCACCTTGCCCAACATGTTCTGATGGCTTTCAGAATCAGGATGAAACAGGAATTGATTGTGGAGGTGAGTGTATACCATGTGGCACTATAACTTATATTGTTTCAGGCACCTACTCTGGATGGTCAGGAAACACCTCATTTAGTGACACTGTTGCTCCTACACCATTGACTACTGTAAAAAACGGAAGTTCTGTCCATTTAGAATTTAGAGACTGGAAAATAGATTACGATTATGAGAATGAAGATGACAGTACCTATTATTATAAATTCAATAATCACTATAATGCGTTCAGCTCTCTTTCCATAGGAAAAACCAACGATTCAATATTTGTAGATATTGATGTTTATCCAAGCTCACACAGCGCGAATGGATACTCTTTGCATGGAGTTAAAAATAATTAGTATGGTCTTATTCAACTTAGCACATACTACTCTACAGTATCAATAGTAACCCAAAGACTACCGAAGTTGAAAAAACTTCGAAAGTCGACGGCCCTTACTCTCTCCACATCGCCCAACTTTTAATACCGCTGCTTTTAACTAGTATCTCGTTTACTACCTCAAAGCCTATCTTTTGGTAGATAGTTACATTCTTGGAGTCTTCGGTTTTTAACCAAAACTCGCTTAAGCCCTGTGCACGCATATCGGTTATGCTTTGCTCTATCAGTTGGCGGCTTAGGCCTTTGCCTTGTGCGGCAGTCCTTACTCCCAACGTCCAGATATAGCCCATTTTCTCGCCGGCATTTTTGCGTATCCATGCTTCGGGTGGGTTATCGTGCTGCACCAGTTTATTTGTAGGTTTTAGGCCCAGCTTAATAGGTAGTGTAGCCATACCCGATTTTATTTCGCGGTATAAGCCTAAGGGAAAATGCTTGCCGGACAGCCAGGTGATGGCACCTTGCTCATCGGGTGTAACTATAAGTCCGCCATACATAATAGCAGTAGCCGCCACACTGGTGTATAAGTGGTTGACGCGTTTGGCACGTTCGGCATCACTATATCCTTTGAATGCGTGCAGCATCAAAGGATAATTGTAAAACGCCTCGCCCATGATAGCGCCCGCCAGTTTATAGTTTTGCATTTACGAGTAGTAAAAATGAAAATCATACTCCCACACGCCCATTACCTTCTCAATATTCAGCTTATAGTAAATAGCGTTGTTGATGTTTATCATAATGTTCTGCTTTTTATCGCCGCTGCCTTTATACATTTCGAAGTAAATAGGTATGCCACCTTTCTCTACAATGCCGCCGCTGCTAAAATCGTGACCTGTAAATACCTGCTCACGGCCATCGCCCATGTGTAGGGTATAGGTAACCTTACATTCTTTACGGTTAATAGAATTCTCAAGTTCTTTAATAAAGTCGGCAGCAAAAAGCGAATGCGATGCTAAAACTATAAAAGCTGTTAGTAGCAGATTTTTCATGTGGGTTGTTTTGGGTTTGAATGAATACAGATTTAAACTTATAAAATATTGAATATTTCAAGCTTAAAAAAATGCTACTGTGCTTTTGGCAGCGCAGGTAGATTGTTGTGATTGGTGTGCTTAATACGTGTAGAAAAACTTTCGCGCTTGTTTAGCGGCACAAAATCTTTTACAAAGGCGGAGGATGCGTCAATTTTCGGCACCGGCAAATACAACTGCTTAAGCGTATCGGCGGCAATGGGCAGTATGCCCATATCGGGCATGTTGGTATGTATAAATCCCTCCAGGAAGAAGGCCTGGTAAGGGTCGGCGGCCAGGGCTACTTTTTTAAAACCCAGCTTACGCGCCATTAGCCAACTGTAATAAACATTCTCTTTACCATGCTCGGCCTGTGTTTCGGCAAATACATTGTTTGCCGGCACACCCATAGCTTCGGCTATCAGCTTCATAGCTTTACCTTCTACATATGGCGAGTAGCAGGCATTGCCCGAAAAGATGATGTTTTTGGCTACTCCCCTATCGTATAACATTTTAGCCCATATAATGCGGGCATTAAAACCGTTATTCTGTTGGGTTAGTGTATCGTAGGCTATGCCGGGTACAATTATGGCATCGTAAGGTGCTTGTGGCAAGTGCTGCGCGGTCATGCGCTTTGATATCTGGCTAACATTGCAACCACAGATAACCGTAAATACCAATAGAACCGCTAATGCCCAGTGCTTCATTTATTTTTTACGTTTAGTAGGTTTCTGTCCTCTCGTTTTTGGCTTACCGTATTTCTCGCGCATTTTATCGGCGCGGGTAACTTTCTTGCCCGGCGTTTTACTGTTCTTTTCGCTCTTATCGTGGAAGGCCGCCCCCGATGGACCCTTGCGCGGTGCTTTCATATCCATGTTGGGCTGGTATACCTTTGGCATCTCATCACGCGTAAGCACGGTAGATATTTCCAGCTCTTCGGGTAGCGGCAGCACCGGTGGCGCATAATTCATCAGCGCCTCTATCCGCTCGCGGGCCTCCTGCTCGCGCGGTGTTACAAAGGCAATGGCAATACCCTTTTTATCGGCACGGCCGGTACGGCCTATGCGGTGTATGTAGTTTTCGGGCACCTCGGGCAGGTCGAAGTTAAACACGTGGCTAACCTCCGATACATCTATACCACGGGCCACAATATCGGTGGCTACCAGTACCCGACACTCTCCGGCATGAAAACGCCTCACCGCCTCAAACCGCGAGTTCTGCGATTTATTGCTGTGGATGATGCCCATCTTCTCTTCTATAGTTAAATACAACTCATGGAACAACTGGTCGGCCAAACTCTTGGTAGCACAAAACACCAGCACCTTGCTCATGCTTTCATCTTTCAGCAACAGCTTTATCAGGTTTACCTTGGTGTGGAAGTTAGGCACCTCGTATATCGTCTGCTCAATATTACTAAGCGGGCTACCCGATGGAGCAGCTTCTATCTTTACCGGTTGGTTAAAAAAATCGTTTATCAGCAGCTCCACATCATCGGTAAGTGTGGCACTGAACATAATATTCTGGCGCTTAAGCGGCAGCAGGTCCAGTATCAGTTTCAGCTGCGCGCGGAAACCGAGGTTAAGCATTTCGTCCACCTCATCTATCACCAGCTTCTTAACCGTCTTTGCTTTAAAGGCACCTTTCAGTATCAGGTCTATCAAACGCCCCGGCGTGGCTACCACAAAATCCGGATTCTGCATTACTTCATGCACATGCGTATTGATGTTGGTACCACCATACACGGCTGCAGAGGTTACCGACACATACTTGCTCAGCTTTTGTATTTCTTCTACCACCTGCACTACCAGCTCGCGGGTAGGCACAAGTATTAATACCTGCGTAGATTTTTCTTTGCTGAATTTCCATTGGCGCAGGCAGGGCAGCAGGTAAGCAAAGGTTTTACCCGTACCGGTTTGGGCTATGCCCACCACATCGCGGCCTGACATTATAACCGGGAAAGCCCGCTCCTGTATAGTAGTGGCATGGGTATATCCCAAATCGCCCAGGGCATTAATAAGGGGATTACTAAGGTTTAAATCACTAAAAGGTATTGCGCTCATCGCCGCTAATGTAACTGAATGTAGGGAAATACACGTTTGCCACGAAAAATGCACGAATCATCTGTGCCATATTATTAAATTTATTCCCTATATTTAGCATAGCTATGATTATAAGAATACCCCTTTTCATATTCTTGCTAACCATCTGTTTGCAGGGTTTTGCGCAGAGTTATATACCTATACCCGATACACTGGCAGTTTGGGGCCAAACCGGTTACGAAGGATATTACCCGAATCATGTAGGCCGAAGCGAGCAGATACGCACGGCAGAAAAATTTATTACAGATTCATTTACGTATACAGTTTTGCGGCGAAGTGGATATGGAAAATTTGAGCCCCATGACCCCACTCTTACTTCCTATCAGAATGAATTATTTGGTTTGCTGCGCAACGATAGTGCGGCCCGCAAAGTTTATTTCCGCCCAGCGGGACAAACCACAGATAAACTTCTGTATGATTTTTCGGTAATAGTTGGAGATAGCATTAATCACTGGTATCTTGCAACATCACATCTTAAAGTTAAATCAGAAGACCTGATATGGATGTTTGGCAAAATACGCAGACGCTTAATTGTAGAAGACTACTCAAATACAGTTCTTCATGGAAGTGTTATTATAGAAGGCATAGGGTGTGTCAGTGGGTTTGCAACCCCCGCATTTGTTGCCTGGGACCCCAGCAGCTATGAGTTAGATTGTTTTAGCTATAAAGATTCCGCCTACTCCTTTTCGCAATCACCAACCGGCTATCCGACGTATTCCGGCACTTCCTGCCGATTATACAGCGATATAGAAAACACAATCGAAAGCAGTCCGGTTTTTGTGTTTCCCAATCCCGTATCGGACCATTTAACCGTAATTGTTTCGCAGCTAAATAAAAGCAATAGCACAGAGTTAAGAGTTATGGATTTAGCGGGCAGACAGGTTTCTACTTACGTAATCGCATCTGCTACAGAAACGCTTGACGTAAAAGCACTTTTGCCCGGTGTTTATCTATGGCAGATAATTGCCGATAACAAGATTACAGGGCAGGGTAAGTTGGTAAAAAATTAAAGCAAGGAATTAAGTTCTACGGATACTTGGCATACAATATATTACTCCAGCTGTAGCAGTAGTTGTTGGTGGTAATAGTGGCAGAGATATCCTGTATACCATACCAGTAACCGCCACTTATAGAGCTGGCAGTGCCATCGCCATTGGTGTCGCCGCCATGGGCATCATCGGTATAGCCGGTAAAAAACACACCCGGCAAATCACGCCCTTCTATGGTAGAGCTTCCTTCCTTTATCGAAATTTTGTTGTCGCCCTGTGCCAGCGGATCTACCATTTTTACAATCACATTGGCAGCTACCGTTAGTTTAAGCCCATCACCTACATATAGCGAGCCATTCAGCACAAACGGCACTTCGGTCTCCAGCCAGCTTACATCGGTAGTGGCCTCATTGGCTGTTAAGCCCATAAAAACACCATTCAGCTGGTTTGTTTCAGCAGCGTTGGCGGGGTTATGAAACGTATTCGAATTATCTACGCTTACAAAAGGGTTAAGCAGCATGGGCTTTATGTTGCCATAAAAAGTACAGTTGGTAATGTGGAAGCGATTATCCTCGCAATACCGGGCATCTACCACACCATAGCCATTGTAGGTGGTGCTGCCGCCGCAATAAGCAAAGGTGCAGTTATCAATACTACCATAGTAGTACGAGTACTCCAGCGTAGGCTGGCCGGCACCGGCCGATGGCTCTTCGCCACCGTACATAAATGTGCAATAGGTAAACGTGCAATTGTTTGAGTTGATGGCAATTCCTCCCCAATCGCCGCGGGCAGGCGTGGTAGCGCTGCCATCGCCATTGGTATCGCCGCCGTGGGCATCATCTTTGGCCGACGTAAACACCACAGGCTTGGCGGCAGTGCCCGTGGCCAATATGCGGCCCGAGTTAGATACCAGTATAGAATTATCGCCTACTATATCGTTAAACTTAATAATGGCGCCTGCCTCTATGGTAAGTGTGCTGGTTACGCTTATCTGGTTTACGTTTATTACATATACATGGCAATCGCTCCAGGTGGTAGGGGTGGTAATGTCAGATGTAATAGTAACTACAGTAGGTGTGCAGGTATTATTGTTGTCGTCGTCTTTTTTGCAGCCAGATATCAGTAAAAAAGAAGCCAGTAAAAAGCTGAGGTAATATTTTTTCATGGTGCTTAATTTTATGCTAAGCTAATAACAGTTGGAAACAATACCGCAAAAAAGTAGTACCTTGGCTTAGTAAACAATTTCATCACCTCAACCCCACTGAAGCGTGAAACATGAGCTATTCGGAATTAACCGGTTCGATGAAAAAGCAGTCATTGCTTTTCTGCTTTTATTTGGTATTGCCGAGGCACTGCTGGGCGCTTACAAAAACAGTAAACGCAACTGGAACGACTACCTGGCCGAAATAGTCAGCTTTTCGCAGCTTACCATTTTGGTGCAGCCGGCTATATTGCTGCTGGTAGCATTTGTGGGTAGAAGTTTCTTCCCGGCAGCCGAAGGTAAATTTGCCGGTATAGGTGGCGGTTATCAATTCCTTATTCTGTTATTGATAGAAGATATGCCGCAATACTGGTGGCACCGGTTATCGCACCACTCTCCTTTTCTCTGGAAATTCCACCTGGCGCATCACGCCTCGCCGGGTATGGGCGTGGGGGTGGCCTTTCGCAACAATGTATTGTATTACCTTTTTATGCCCAATATATGGCTGGCGGCTACCGCCGTTTTTTTAGGCTTTGGCAAAGTGTATGTGCTGTACACGGTAATTAAACTGTTGATTGTAATAGGGGCGCACAGCGAGCTGCGGTGGGATAGCTTTTTGTACCGCTATAAACTGCTGCACCCGCTGGCCTGGCTGCTGGAGCATACCATCTCTACCCCGGCTACGCACTTTGGCCACCACGGGCTTACCAATGCTGATGGCATAAGCAATAACAACGGCAACTTTGGCAATATGCTGTTTATATGGGACCAGCTGTTTGGCACGGCCAAATTTACCCGCAACTACCCGCCCGAGTTTGGTGTAGAGCACGACCCCAAAGACCCCTGGTATGTGCTACTATACTACCCTTTTGTGCGCAGCGGCAAAAGCGATAGCCAGTTAAAATAGAGGCTTACGCACCCACTTGATAACCGGGTGGTGGGCTGTTTCGGCAATTCGGTTATTTTCGGGCCTCATGCAGAAAATTTTGATTACCGGTTTTGGCGGTTTTATTGGCTATAGCCTGGTGCAGTTGCTTAAAGATAAATTTAAGATAACCGCGCTGGATAATTTTTCGGAGTTAAGCAATTACGAAATTAAAAAGGCGCGTGCCGCACAATTAGGTATTTCAGATTTTAATGCCTTTGTATCGCAGGGGCACTTGCAAACCCCTATTGCTGATTTTTACTACGCCGACCTGTGTAACTTAAACCAGCTGGATACCTGCTTTGCATCTCAAAAATTTGATGCTGTAATTCACCTGGCGGCCCTTACCGGTGTGCGCCAATCGCTGCTTACGCCACAGGCCTATATCGATAGTAATGTAAAGGGATTTGTAAACCTGCTGGAGTGTGCACACAAGCATGGCGTAAAGAATGTGATATACGCCTCCAGCTCATCGGTGTACGGGCTGAACGATGAAACACCCTACACCGAAGAGCAAAAAACCGATTCACCTATATCGGTATATGCTGCCAGCAAAAAAGCTGATGAGCTGATAGCCCATACGTATGCTGCGCTGTATAAAATAAACCTGATAGGCCTTCGCTTTTTTACTGTTTATGGCCCCTGGACCCGCCCAGATATGGCTGCTTATATTTTTATGAAAGCCATAAGCGAAGGCAAACCCATAGAGTTGTTTAACGAGGGTAAAATGATACGTGATTTTACTTATGTGGGTGATGTAATAAACGCCATATCGCTGCTGATAGAAAAAATACAGCAGGAAGAAAAAGGGGTTAACCGCATCTTTAATGTAGGCAACCACAACCCGGTGTATACCATCGATTTTTTAAATACCATAGAAGACGCCCTGGGCAAGAAAGCAGTGGTTAATTTTAAGCCCATACAGCCCGGCGACATGCTGGCTACCAATGCCAGCTGCGATAATTTGTATAGCTACATAGGCTACAAGCCTGAAACAAGCATACAACAGGGAGTGGCAGAAATGGTAAAATGGTATAAAGGTTTCGCCGCATTGGGTAGTTAATTTTAATTTAGCACCACATGTTTCTGGAAAGCTTATTTAAACGAAAGACAAATTACAACTCTTTGGCAAAACCTTTGCTTAAAGAGTATAACCAACACCGGCCCTTAGGCCCACAGAGGTATGCCTGCTATGCCCCCTTCAAAAGCATTTATTTCGGGCACCACGGCAGGGCTATAGCCTGCTGCTACAACAGGACACACCTGTTGGGAGAATACCCCAAAAATTCAATAAAGGATATCTGGTTTGGTGCCGAAGCTGATAAGCTACGTGAATTTATAAAGCATGATGATTTGTCGCTGGGCTGCACGGGCTGCAAGCAACAACTGGTAGCAGGAAATTTTGATGCGGTAAAAGCCAAGCAGTACGATGAGCGCACCATGAACCGAAACCGTTATCCGAGTGTAATGGAGTTTGAGCTTAGCAATATATGTAACCTGGAGTGTGAAATGTGCAGCGGCGATTTTTCATCGCTGATACGTACCAAGCGCGAAAAGCTGCCGCCGCTTGAGATGGCTTACGACGATGCCTTTGTAAAGCAGCTGGAAGAATTTATACCCTACCTGGACGAAGTTAAATTTTATGGCGGCGAACCATTTTTGATAGAAATATATTACCAGATATGGGAGAAGATAATGGAGATAAACCCCAAAGTGCGCATATCGGTGCAAACCAACGCCACGGTGCTAAATAACCGGGTAAAGCGCATACTGGAGAATACCGACTTCCATATCAATGTATCCTTTGATTCGCTGCAAAAAGAAACGTATGAAAGCATACGGATAAATGCCGACTTTGAGCGCACGCTGGAGAACATGAAATGGTTTAGAGACTATGCAAAGAGCCGCAACACCTTCTTCGGCATATCGGCCTGTGCCATGCAGCAAAACTGGCGAGAGTTACCAGATTTTATAAAATTTTGCAATGAGTGGGATGTGCCGGTTTATTTTCACACCGTATTTTTTCCTACACATTGTAGTATACGTGAAATGCCCGGCGACCAGCTGCAAGAGGTGAACAACTACCTGGCCGGATTTAGCTTTCCAAACGGAACACCGGTGGAGCAAAAAAACTTTCAGCACTACGAGGGCATAAAAAGCCAGATTGCGGCGTGGCTGCAGGACTCGGCATCGCGCACAAAAATAAAGACCGACAAACTTGAGTCGCTAACCGATCTGGAATCACTGGTGATAGAGCACATACGCAACGATAAGGCACAGGAAGAGGGCAAGCGTGAAGAACGGATTAAAAACATCAAGGAGAAATTTGCCGTGCTGAATGCCGAAATAGACCCGGAGAAATTCAGAAAAATGACGGACGAAATACGCCGCAACGACCCTTTTCTATTCGACAACATCGCTTTTCAGATAGAAAGTATACCCGCTGCGCAGCTGGTGCTGATGGCTAACGCAAACTTTAAATAAGGGATAGCGCATGAATGCCCTCCCTCGTTTTACTTACACTGCCTTCTTTTTTACGCTGATGATTATCTCATCGTGTAAGCCTACTAGAAAGGAGATATTATATAACCAGAACTTGATAGATAGTGTTACACAGTTTGAAACCGGCGGGGTAAACCCCATTGAAAAAACAGCTTGCGTTATTGCAAATACCGGTGCCGGTAGTTTTAGTTTTTACATTACCCCTGCTGAGGTGGATATGCTCAACAGCAATAGTATAGCCGCTAGCTTAGTAAACAGCAGCATGACCGACGAACAAAAATGCCTGGCGCTATGGAAATTTGTTTGCAAGTGGCGCTACCATTCGCCCAATGCGCCTACCTACTCAGCCTGGCCACACACTCCTGCTGCGCTGTTCAATTCACTGCAATGCGGCATTTGCGATGATGCAGCTGCATCGCTGGGCAACCTTGGAGCGCAGGCAGGATTAAACACGCGCGTAGTTGCTTTAAAAGAGCATGTGGTAACTGAGTTTTATTATAACAAGGCCTGGCACATGTTTGATGCCGACCGCGAAATTTACTACCGCGATAACAAAGGTGCTATTGCAGGTGTGGAGCAATTGAAAGCCAACACGGCAATTTTTGATTTGCCACAAGTAAATTCCTTTCACTCTGCATTGGTTTACAACACCATTAACAACCGGAATAAAAAGGCTATTCTGCAATCGGGCAAGCTGCATAATGCTCATTATTTGCGGGATAAACACCCCACCTACAGTAGCGCGCTTACCTTAAATAAGGGCGAAAGCATTCGTTTCTCGGTGGAGCCGGTTTCGCCGATTATGAAAAAACTGTTTGTAGATGTACTGGAAAACGGCGGGCCGTATTACCGCACAGCAGGCACCCTGACCCGCCACTTTGAAACAAACCTATCGCCAGGCGGCATAACTTATTCAGAATCTATGCCCTACGCCATTAACAGGGTTATGGTAGGATGTGAGAGAGTGAAAAGCAGTCCTCCCACCAAAGTGTTTTATTCGCCCGATAGTGTACATTGGTATTTCAAGGGTATTGTTTCTGAAAACTCACGGGTTACTTTTGACCCGCGAATAATGCGGGACCATGAAATTGTTTTGAACTATTACCTGAAATTTGTGCCGGAACGCAACAGCGATATGGAGGGCAAAACCGACATGAACCTGGAAATAAAAAATGACTTTGTTTTTTCTGATAAACTATTTTTCAATAATAACTTGCACAGCTTTAAAGTAAAAAGCCTGACCGGAAATTACCGTGCTATAAAAATAGAACTGGATTGTGAGCGTAAGCAGTAATAATAAATTTGTGTTTGTAGTATGTGGCGCCAAAGAGCATGTAGATACCCTGCATTTCTCTATCCGGTACCTGCGCCATTTTTCTAAAAATGAAATTATTGTAGTTACCGATTCTACGCGCAACGAGGTGCCCGTAGAACACGATAATGTGGTAGATGTAAAAGCCCCCGAAAACTTTAACCACCACCAGGCCAGCATTTACCTTAAAACGGGCCTGCATAAATTTTTACCCAAGGGGTTTACCTACTGCTACCTGGATACCGATGTAATAGCCCTGAACACCGAATGCGATGATGTGTTTAGCTATAAGCGCGGTCCTATAACTTTTGCCGCCGACCACTGCCGCCTGCCGGCTTTTAGCCCTAATGCTGTAAAATGCGATTGTGCGGTGAAGAACAAAAAAGATATGGCCGAGCTGGAAGCGCTGATGGAGATATACGACCCAGCCCGCAAGCTAAGTGACCCGGCTATGGATAAGAAGAAGCGCGCGCTGATTAAGAAATTTGAAATAATGAAACAGAACAAGCTCAGCTACCTGTGGATGGTGCTGCGCTTTGTTACTACCATCAATAAATTTGAGCTGGATGAGGATACTTTTTACGACCGCAAAAAGAAACTGTGGGTAGATAAAGAGGGCCGTGTGATTATTACACCGGCCGAAAACATGTTTAAGGATATAGAGAAGAATTCGCACTGGCGCTGGAACCAGATTACCCGCCGCTGGTACGGGCCTGATGGCAAAGATGTATACAACCTAAAATGCCCGCACCTGGCTGAGTATATTTTTAACCGCTGGGGGATAGAGGTAAAAGACAAAAACTTTCAGCACTGGAACGGTGGCGTGTTTGTGTTTGATGATGGCAGCCACGATTTTATGGATGCGTGGTTTAATAAAACCATGCAGGTGTTTACATGGCCCGAATGGATGACCCGCGACCAGGGTACCCTGATAGCCACCGTGTGGGAGTTTGGCCTGCAAAACAACCCGGTGCTGCCTATGAAATTTAATTTTATAGCCGACTACACCAGCCAGCGGGTAATGATGGATGAGCAGGGCAATTTTTCGGACGATGCCTTTAAAACCAAACTGCGACCGGCGCTGATACACATATACCACAACTTTGGTATGAAGGGCTGGGATATATGGGACTATGTAGAGAACATAGGTAACCAACTACCGGCCAAAGTATGAGCGAAACATCAAAGCGCCTTCTTTTTCAAGTTGCATTTGTAGCTGTTGCCGTATTGCTTATAGAGGGCAGTCTGCGCATAGCCGGTTACAAGCCCGGCGATATGAAACCCAAGTGGCTCAACTTTGCACCTGTAGACACTTTGCGGCTGGTAAACAATTTCAAGATAAACAGCGATGGTCTGTTGGTGGGCGATAGCCTGGTACACGCCTACCACGGCACGCATGTAAACGAAGGCGGTTTCCGCTCACCCGATTTAGCAACACTGGATACTACCAAGAAGAAGATAATGCTGATAGGCGATAGCTTTACCTGGGGCATGAGCGCCAAACCGGTAGAGAACAATTGCTTTGCCGACCTGCTGCGCAATGAGACCAACTACGAGGTTATAAATATGGGCGTGCCAGCCGCCGACCCTGTGCAGTACGCCATAATTGCCAAAAAATATATACCCCAGGTAAAACCCGATTATGTATTGCTCATTTTTTTTATGGGTAACGACCTGATGCACGAAGACCGCCCCAATGTGCCGGGCGAGCCCTTCTGCTATTTTACCAATGCAGGCACCATACTGGCAGATATAGACGGACGACATTTTAAAACCGCCGAAGCCGCTTACAATTATATAGTAAATGAAAAATATTACCTGCGCCACCCTAAAAATATAGTGGAGAGGATAGTGGCGCACAGCTCTATATTATCGCGCATCTATTCGGTCAACTTCAGGCTGAAAGAAAAACTGGAGTATGATCGGCTGATTAAAAACACCGCTGTTACAAAAAAATACCTGGCCCAGGTAAAGCGGGTGTGCATAGACAACAACGTACCATTTAAAATTGTGCTTATACCCGAAATAAAAGAGGCCGCCATGCCTTTGCACGAGTATTGCAAAAAATACAACAACCTGCTGCGCGATTATAGTTTAGAAAGGGATTGGCTGATATTTGAAAATACCAAAGCCAACTTTTTGGATTACCCCGATGCGCACCTAAACAACCAGGGCCACCGCTTTTATGCTGATAGTATAAAGGCATTTTTAAAAAATGCGCCCGAACTGAAATAAGTTTTTAAATTGGTTTTTGTGAATCACTTCTGCACCATTTCTACCGTAAGCCACCTGTACAAAACGTATGCTCTGGCTGAGTCGCTCAGGAACCAAAACCGCGATTTTGTGCTGCACGTGTTGGTCACTGATGGAACAGAAGAATTAAAAGCAGAAAATTGCAGATTCTGGAAAACAGCTGATATAAACTTTGGCCCTACTGCTGCCTCTATTCTTGGCAAATACAAAAACACACCCGATAAACTCCGCTGGAGCCTGAAGCCTGTATTGCTTCGGTTTTTGTTGAATGCTTATGCCGATAAAGTGATTTATGTAGATAACGACCAGTTTTTCTACAATGATTATCAGTTTCTTTTCGACCTGCTAAACCAGCATAGCATTTTACTTACCCCGCACTATTACAAGCACCACCCCGGCAAAGACCAAAACTGGCTGGAGGCCAATTTTAAAGTAGGCTTGTATAATGCCGGTTTTGTAGCAGCCGCCAAAGCCGCCATACCTACTATGCAGTGGTGGGCAGAGTGCTGCGAATACCGGTGCGAAAAAAATGCTTTCCGCGGGTTATTCGATGATCAGAAATACCTGGACCTGGTACCGGTAATTGATAAAGGCGCGCACATACTAAGGCACCAGGGCTGCAATGTAGCCGGTTGGAACACCGAGTTGTGCGAGCGCAAACTAATAAACGGCGAAGTACTTATAAATGGCGAATACCCGGTTGTGTTTGTACACTACAATGCATTTACCATTCGCACTATTGCCGAAGGCCTCGACGACTTACTGGTGCCGTTTTACAACACCTATACAAACACCCTGAAAAAATACAAACCGGAATTAAATACGAACGAATTATTAAGTGCGGTGCCTGTCCTGGAAAAAATTAAGTATTACATCTGGAAACAGGCGACCCAATTGGGATTTTAAAACAATGGCAAAACAGAAAACAGACAAACCAAAGGCCGCACCGGCAAAGCAGAGCATAACCATTGCCCTGCCACCTGCCGAAAGCATGTATGCAATCGTAATTTTTGCATTTAGCTTTTTGCTGTATTTCAACTCCATTTTCAACAATTACAATATGGATGATGAACTGGTGACGCAAAATCACCGGTTAACAGCCAAGGGCATAAGCGCCATACCTGAAATTTTTTCATCGCCTTATTACGAAGATAAATCAGGCTACAAATACGAGTACCGCCCTATGGTACTGGTAAGCTTTGCTATAGAGCATTCGCTATTTGGCGAGCATGCCTGGCTGAGCCATTTTATAAATGTATTGCTATACAGCCTGATGTGCCTGCTGCTGTTTTACGTATTGAAAGCACTGCTAAATACCTACAGCATTATTTTCCCTTTTTTAATCACCCTGATTTTTGCCGCCCACCCGGTACATACCGAGGTAGCCGCCAGCATTAAAAACCGTGATGAAATACTTGCTCTTACATTTGGCTTGCTAAGCCTGTGGGCTGCACTACGATATGTAAATAATAAAAAGTGGTGGTACCTGCTACCGGTTGCAGGCTTCTTTTTATTGGGACTGCTATCTAAAACCACCACCATTACCTTTGTGTTGCTCATACCGGTGCTGCTTGTGTTGCTTACCCAGGTATCGTTTGTACAGCTACTGCTGCTAACAACCATATTAGTTATACCGGCGGTATTGTTCGCCCGCCTGTATTCGGTGGCACAGCAAATAACATTTGTAACGCTCATTTACTTTGCTTGCGGCGTATTGTATTTGCTAAAGCACCGTACTACCGCCTTTGTCCGATTAAAAGAATACATATCGCAACTTTCCGATTCGGTGGAAAACAAGCCGGCCGCTACAGCAGGTTTAGATTTTGCCGATTACAGCTTTTACAAAAACAAATCGCGCACGGGCACCTGGATAATGGGTATGCTGATTTGCGTTGAGCTTTCGGTAGCCGGGCTATACTACGGCAGCATGCTATTAACCTGTATACCTCTTTTGGTGCTCAGCTTGCTTTTTGTTTCGGTACGCAGCGAAGTTAAGCTACTGCTTATTACCCCTATTTCGCTTATTGCAGTGCTTACCCTGCCGTTTTTCCCCAACGGCAATATGATTACTGAAAGTGCCTTGATTGTTTTTCTGGCTACTATAATTTTAAACGGCAGCAAACCCTTTAAGGCAGTAGCCATTGTAAACTATATTGTTTATGCTATTGTGGTTGTTACAGTAAAACAATCGGCCTTCTTTCTTATAATGCTGGCTTTGCTTGGCTTTATGAATAAACGCACGGTACTTTTAAGCGCCGCCATACTGGTTGTTTCGTTCGGGTTTTATGTAAAATCGCTGGTATCATTTTTCGGGCAGCACAAAGTGTTTACCCTGGCTTTATTTGCATCGCCGGTTATTTATGTAGGGGCGCTTGCCATCTGGCAAAACAAAAGCACTTTAGCCCGCAATGCGGCGGTAATATCGCTGCCTCTCTTTTCAGTAATTTACTTTGTGCTGCTACCACCGCAACAAAAAAGCATTTGGTATAATGTACAAAGCAACTATGTAGCGCTAAACCATACCAAACCAGCCGACCTTACACCCGTGCAGGCTGTACGGCCATTGAACTACATGGAACTACCAGTAACCGATAAAGATCCGCTAGACATCCGATTGGGTACCGCCATGCATATACTGGGCAAATACCTTAAGCTTATTATTATTCCATATCCTTTAAGTTTTTACTATGGCTACGCAGTAATAAGCCCTACCAATATTTCCGATCCGTTCCCATTATTTTCAGTAGCCATACATATCATCCTTTTACTGTTTGCACTTTTTTATTTCCGCAAAGAGCCGCTTCTGGCTGCCGGGTTGTTGGTGTATCTTATATCCATTTCTGTTTTCTCTAACCTGGTAATACCCATACCGGGTATGATGGGCGACCGCTTTCTACTTATCCCCTCTATAGGGTTTTGCCTGCTGGTAGGATTTGCGCTTTCCAAAATTTTTAAACAGGATTTTGTTGCACCCGGGCTTACCTGGAAAACACTACAGAAGCCTTTGCAGATTTCGCTGGTGCTTATCCTTTCATCGTACTCGCTGCTTACGGTAGCGCGCAATTTCAACTGGAAAGACCGGATTACGCTTTTCCGCCACGATATTAAGTCGGTAGAAAATTCGGCACAGGCGCAAAACCTGCTGGGGCTGCATTTGTTCATTGCCTCTAACGAAGCTACCGACCCGGCAAAAAAGCAACAGCTACGAGAAGAAGCCCTGCCTCACCTTAAGCGTGCCATTGAGATATACCCAAAATTTTTGAACGCTTCATTTGACTACGCGCGTTTGCTGGAGGCCATGGGCCGCTATGATGAAGCGGTGGCTGCTTATCAAAAAACGGCACTGATAGATTCTAATTTTACGGTGCCTTATTTTAGCATGGGCATCGTTTACCAAAACCAGGGCAAATTCCAGCAGGCCGCCGATAGCTACGAAAAATACCTGCTTAACCACCCTAAGCAGATGGATGTGTATGCCAACCTTAGCTACGCTTATTATAAAATGGAGCAATACGATAAATCGATAGAAGTAAACCGCCGGGCATTGGTAGCACAGCCGGGTGGTTTTGACCCCACCGTAAACATTGCCAAAACCTACCTGAAAATGAGGCAGGATGATAGCGCTATGTACTACTTTGAAGCAGCGCAGCGCCTAAACCCCACCGATGCCAATGTGGCCCAATTTATAAATAAGCTAAAGTCGATTAAGCAGCCGTAGGCAAAAGCCAAAATACAATTGGCCTAAGCACCACCTCGTCTCGCTTCGCTCTACCACCTCCTCCTTAAATACCGCCGCGGTGGCGGCGAAGGAGGAGAACTTAACGGCCAATACAGCTTAGGCTAATCGCATTGGGCAAAAGCCCTTACAATTTTTATTTTCGTGCCATGCAAGAGATTTTTGATAAAGCCAACGCCGTATTACAAGACATAAACACGGCGGCCCCGGCCAATGCCGACGAGCTGGAGCAATTCCGTATTAAATACCTGGGCACTAAAAGTGTGCTTAAGGATTTGTTTGGTGCCATGGGCCAGCTGCCCGGCGAGCGCAAAAAAGAATACGGACAGCTTATGAATACGCTTAAAGCCACTGCCGAAGCCAAGCTGGAAGAGCTGAAAGCAGGTTTTGAAACCGGCAAGCAAACCACTAAAGAGATACCCGACCTTACGGCGCCGGGTTACGATATGCCGGTAGGCACCCGCCACCCGCTGGCCATAGTGCGCAACCGCATGATTGAAATTTTTTCGCGCATTGGTTTTGTAGTAGCCGAAGGGCCCGAGATAGAAGACGACTGGCACAACTTTACGGCGCTTAACACCCCGCAGGACCACCCTGCGCGCGATATGCAGGATACCTTCTTTTTGAGCGAGGATAAAAACCAACTGCTGCGCACACACACCTCATCGGTGCAGATACGAAAAATGGAAACCGAGAAGCCGCCTTTGCGCTATATCTTCCCCGGCCGTGTGTTCCGCAATGAAACTATATCGGCGCGTGCGCACTGCACCTTCCACCAGGTAGAGGGATTGTATATAGATGAGAACGTATCGTTTGCCGACCTGAAACAGAACATGCTTTACTTTGCGCAGGAGATGTTTGGCCGCAACATAGAAATACGCTTCCGTCCCTCGTTCTTTCCATTTACCGAGCCTAGCGCCGAGATGGATATTACCTGCACCATCTGCAACCAAAAGGGCTGTGCCGTGTGCAAACATAGCGGCTGGGTAGAGATTGGCGGCTGCGGCATGGTAGACCCTGCCGTATTGGAGAACTGCAAACTCGATACTAAAAAATATTCAGGCTTTGCCTTTGGTATGGGTATAGAGCGTATAACCATGCTCCGCTACCAGGTAAACGACCTGCGCCTTTACTTCGAAAACGACATCCGTTTCCTGAAGCAGTTTACTGCGGCTATTTAATCTAGCTTAAAGCATAAAATACAAACAGCCATGAAGTTTAACTCATGGCTGTTTGTATTTTGTATTGGCTGTTCAAACCCTCTCCTAAAGGAGAGGGCAGGGTGTGGCTGTTTAAGTCTCCGCCGCGGCGGAGATTTAGAGGTCTTAAGCCACTCTCCTATGTCCTACCCACACAAAACGCTTGTTTACATACTCAGGGTTAGTAAACGATGCATTACCTGCAGGGTTACCACCGGTAACGTGAAAATCGCTAAAGCCTGCATGTTGGTTTACCCATATCATACCGGTAAGGTTTAGAGTCACCGGTGCAAACACGCTCTCCAGTTCTTCGGTAATAGTGTTGGCTGTTTCTTCGTCAGTAGTATAAGCGCTGAAGGTAATAGCTCCTTGCTCTTCTACCATTTTCTTAGCCAGCTCTATACTCTGTGCTGTATCACGTGTTTTAATAATAAGCACAATTGGCCCAAACAATTCTTCCTGGTAAATACCGCTGTCTTTGGCATCTACTTCCAACACTATTGGCGAGCAGGTGCGCGCCTCCGGAAACTCTGCATTAGCTATTGCCTTAGGCTCCAGCAATACAGTAGCATCTAAATCTTTCACAGAGTTTACACGCTTAACGGTAGCCGGGTTTTGTATTGCACCTAAAGTACCGGGACCCATTTGCGGGTGATTGGCAATGCCGCCAATAGCATCTACCAGCGCCTTCTTCACTTCCTCGTAAGGTATTACAGTATCGCCTGCCTTAATACCACCGGCAGGGATAAAGAAATTCTGCGGCGCCGTACACATTTGTCCGCTGTATAGCGATACGGCAAACGATAGGTTTTGCACCACCGGTTTAAGGTCAACTACAGAGTCAAGTATCACCGAGTTTACACCGGCCTTCTCAGTAAACGTTACCTTACCGGGTATCGACTCGATATACGAACCGAAAGCAGAGCCACCGGTGTAGTCTATCAACTTAACTAACGGGTGTTCGGCCAGTTCTTTCGTTATCAGCTTATCGCTGCCGTCTACAGCTAACTGACATACATTTATATCAAGGCCTTTTGCCTGCAGCGCATTCTGAATCTCCGCTACTACAATAGCAATAGCATATACCGATTTTGGGTGCGGCTTTACTATAGCCGTATTACCGGTTATAAGCGTAGCAAACAAACCCGGCACTGAGTTCCATGTAGGGAACGTGCTGCAACCAATTACCAAACCAATACCCTTAGGTATAGGCTTAAATTGCTTTTGCAATACCACGTTGGCCTTGCCCATAGGTTTCTCCCAGGTAACGTTTAAAGGAAAACGGTTTAGCTCTTCATAGCCTACTGCCAGTGCTTCCAAAGCGCGGTCGCTGGCGTGTGGGCCACTCGCCTGAAAACTCATTACAAAGCTCTGCCCGGTTGTATGTTGTGTAGCATAGGCTATTTCAAAAAAGCGGTTCTTCACTCTTTCCAGCGCATCTACCAACACTTCGGCGCGTTGCTCTACGCTTACGTTTTTCCAGGTGCCAAAAGCGCGGCCGGCACGTACTATCAGCGTATCGGTGTCAAACACCGGGTAAGTAATACCTAAATCTTTACCGGTATAAGGTGAAGTTTCTTCACCCGCCCAGCCGGTTGGGTTTTGCTGCAACAAACCGGTAAACTGTTTACCCAGTTGGTTGTTATAAGCTTCCTGTCCTTTTACAGGCGCTTCTTCGCCGTATGCTTTTGGGCTATCGGGGTATTGCGCATAAAACGTGCGCGCATGAATAGCCTTAATGGCATTGTCAATTATTTCTTTGTAGTTAACTGCTGCTACCACTGACATAATTTTAATAGTTTTTGAGTGTTTCTGAATATTGAGACTGTGAAAATAGAAAAAGGCGGGAAATAGCTGACTAATGCGGAATGCGGATTTTGGAATGGGGAATTAACAGCCAAATACCACAAAAGCTGCACTAAACCACATAGAAACATATAAATACATAAGACAGAATTAAATTGGCAAAGTATTGCTAAAAAAGAGGGGACATAGTAAACACAAGATACCGACTAATGCCTCTCCCACGTCATACTCGAGCCCTTGCTGGCACTATATAGGGTAAGCGTTTTGCCTTTCAGCTCAAATGTAGTAGAGGCAGTAAGCAGATTATTGATAATAGCCTCCATGGTATTGCCCTGGTCCAGGCAGCTCATGCGCGTAGAGGCCAGTGGGCCAAAGGTGATATTGTGGCCTTCGGCCTTTACGGTACCGTGCATATTGTTGCATACCCCGTGGCCACTTACCTTGCCATCGGTTACGTTGATTAGGATAAACACCGTAGTATCTTTTATACCCAGGTTAGTGCTGTTATCATACATGTTTGTAAGCACCCACTTTTTGCCTTCCAGCTTTACAGCGGGGTTGTAGCCGGTCTTCTTTTTAGATATTACTTTCAGCATCTTGTGTTTGTTCGTATAATCGCTCAGCAGCGTCTTCACCTTGTACTCATAGCCCTCTTCATATTTCAGGCCCTCAATAGTATCGGCGGTAGCCACCCATGCAGCCTTCTTCTTTTCTTTCATCTGCAGGCAATCGCCGGTGGCGCACTCAACCGTGCGGTCAGCTATATATAGCGTATGCTTAGTTTGCGCTATGGCGCAAAGAGCAAAACATAAAAAGCAAAAAGAGAGCGAGTATTTCATTGCTAATTGATTTTTGCCACAAAGGCACTAACACACAAAGGTTATAAAATGGAGAGCTAATTTAGGCAGGGTTAACAATTAATGACAACCGCAACCCAAGTGCGTCATTGCGAGGAGGCTATGCGACGAAGCAATCCCCCAGTTCGAATGACACGTTTAGCTTTACGTAGCGCTAATAGCTGTGGGATTGCTTCGTCAGGTTTCGCAAAGCCGAAACACTCCTCGCAATGACGCCCTCAAGTATTACACCCCCGCCTTCTCCAGCTGTAACACATCCACCTCTACCTGGTTGCGCAGTATATCATCCAGCGTTTCGCGCTTGCGTATCAGGTAATCTTTACCCTTATGCACCAGCACCTCTGCCGGACGGAAACGCGAATTATAATTAGAGCTCATGCTAAAGCCATACGCCCCTGCATTCTGAAAAGCGATAACATCACCCTCGCGCACTTCGCTCAGCTTGCGGTCCCAGCCAAAGGTATCGGTCTCGCATATATAGCCTACCACCGTGTATATGCGTTGCGTGCCCGTTGGGTTACTTACGTTTACCATGTGGTGATACGAATTATAAAACATAGGGCGTATCAGGTGGTTCATACCGCTATCTACACCTACAAACACCGTAGCCGTAGTTTGCTTTATCACATTCACTTTAGCCAAAAATGTTCCGCTCTGGCTTACCAGGAACTTACCCGGCTCAAAGTATAACTCCAAATCACGGCCGTATGTTTTGCAAAAGCCGTTGAACTTCTCCGTTAGCTTGGTGCCTACTTCCTGTATATCGGTATAGTAATCATCTGGTTTGTAAGGCACTTTAAACCCGCTGCCAAAATCCACAAACTCCAGGTCGGGGAAATGCTCTGTTACCTCAAACAATATATCCGCAGCGCGCAGAAACACATCCACATCTAATATATCGCTACCGGTGTGCATGTGCAGACCGTTTACGCGGATGTTGCCCGCTTTAATCACCCGCTCCAGGTGGCGCATCTGGTAAATAGAAATACCAAACTTAGAATCTATGTGACCGGTAGATATATTGATGTTACCACCCGCCATTACATGCGGATTGATACGCACACACACCGGCACGGTAGCGCCATACTTATGGCCAAACTGCTCCAGTATCGATATGTTGTCGATGTTTATCTGCACACCTTCTTTCACTGCCAGTTCAATCTCCTCCAGCGATACGCAGTTAGGCGTGTAGATGATATCCTTAGGCTCAAAGCCGGCCTGCAGGCCCACCCACACTTCCTGTATAGATACGGTATCCAACCCCGCACCCAGGCTCTTGAAGAAGCGAAGTACGTTAATGTTATTCAGCGCCTTGCAGGCAAATTTTATACGGGTGTTAGCGCCACTAAAGGCGGTCTTAAGCTGCGTATACTGGCGCTCCATTATAGCAGTATCATATACATATATGGGGGTATCGTAGGTTTCGCACAGTTGCGCTACCGGTATCCCGCCTATCTCATACACTCCGTTGTTTAACTGAATCATCTTGTTTTGCTTTTTTTAAAAGAGCGACGAATATAAAAGCAATTAGACAATTATCCGATTAGACGATTTGACAATTTGAAAAAGCCATAGTCTAATCGTCAAATTGTCACATTGCTTAATTGAATTAACTCCCCAGTTCCCTGGCCCTGTTAAACGCCGCAAACAGCGCCTCCTCTATGTTCGCATCTACGGTATGCCCCTTCATTATCTTCAGCGCTGCCTCGGTAGTGCCGCCCTTGCTGGCTACGCGGCTAATCCAATCATTGCAGGTTAGGTCGCTTTGGTTGTGCAGGTGCACCGCACCCATAAAGGTCTGGTTCACCAGCAACTCGGCTTGCGAGAGCGTAAAACCCATCTTCACGCCGGCCTGTATCATCGCCTCCATAAAATAATACACATACGCCGGCCCGCTGCCCGATATAGCCGTAGCGGCATCTATCTTGCCCTCATCCTCTACATACACCGATTTACCGGTGGTGTTTATCAGGTTCTGCATTATAAACAACTCCTTCTTATCTATATCGGCCGACGATGTAAATACCGTCATACCCATACCTATCTGCGCGGGCAGGTTAGGCATAGCGCGCACTATTTTGGTTACGCCTATCGCCTCATAAATCGCGGCTATCTTTATACCCGCCATTATACTCAGCACCAGCTGACCGGGCTTTACATACGGCACTATCTGCCGGCCCAATGTGGCAAAATCCTGCGGCTTTACAGCCAGTATAATAATATCGGCCTGAGATATAAACTCGCCGGCCTGCGGGTGTATGTTCCCCTGCGGTATATCTTTTATAGAAGCCACACTACCCGTGCTCCGCTCCATTACATACAAATCCTCGGCAGCTATAAACCGCGAGGCCAGAAAACTGCGCGCATACGTTTTACCCATATTACCCGCGCCTATTATCAAAACTTTCATATTGTAGGTTGAGGCCGCGAATGTAAGGAATTAGAACATGCATTGGGAAGAATGAAAGCAGCCGGCCTTATAAAAGGGGCCGGCTGCTCTTATTAGTAAAATTACAAACCGTTACAGGATACTATCGCTGCTTAAGCAGCAACTCAAGGCGTGCAATACGCTCTTCGAGCGTTTCTATCAGTTTTTTCTGTTCCTGTATTTCGCCCTGTTGCTCCTGCATGGCTTTGGTAAGTACCGATACTATAGGCGCTACATTAACCGATTGCGGTTGTATTTTTCCATCGGGTGTAAGTGCATCTTTACTGCCTGTAACGGCGCTGGGTATTACCTGCTGCAACTCATCGGCAATAAAACCTTCCTGCTGTACCGGGCTGCCGGTAAAAATAGTTCCCTCTACTTTTTTGTAGTAAAAACTAACCGGGCGCAGCTGCATTAACCGGCCTATAGCATTGTTTTCAGAGGGTACTATCCTGTCTTTTAACCGGCGGTCAGAGAAAGTAGATATAGCACCGGCATTTACGTTATCTACCCATAACAGCATGGCACTACCAGTCCAACCCAGGTTAAATGCGTTTTCGGTAAACTGGCCGGCATTACCTTGCTTGCATCTGTATCCTTCAAGAGATGAAAACCTGTAGCGGGAGTAAACAGAACCTTGCGCATTAATATCCATAGTTGTATTTAGCGTAGTAGTATTTATAGGGCCAACCGGCACATCTAATTTCCCTTCTACATACACACCTTCAGGCTTAATCTTCATCCAGGCTGTGGTTATATTACTATTCTGTATGTTAGATCGGTTAAGTTCAAATAGCAGTTCGGGGCCTATACTGTTATTATTATGTGCTACAATTCTTGCGTGTACGGCCGAATCGTTTTGATCGGTACAAAAAGCCAGGCTGGCTGTATTGTCATTAGCACCTGTTTTATGGGTTAGCTTTAGTACATCATGATTAAATGGATTACTGCCAGCGTTTATATCCATCATTGCCTTAGGCCTTATGGTGCCAATAGCTACAGCACCACTTGCTGTAATACGCACACGCTCCAGTTGGCTGGTTGTAATACTTACATCGGCCCCAGTGTTGCCGTTTGGCTTGTGAAAATTTATTGCCTGATATAAGTTTGCAGGACCACCGGTACTAATATTGCCCATCCCAATTTGTGTAGCAACCCCGCCTACAACATTTGCAGCCTGTCCACGATTTGCGCTTAACGTATATTGATCATCGGAGCTTGTTGCCAATACAGCTACAGGGGCAAAGTCGTTTGCTGAATATGTACGGAATTCGATAGGGTAGTTTTTAGTATTATCGTTAAACAATACTTGTCCTTTCAGGCCATTAAAAATCATTTTATTGCCATAACATTCAACTACACGGTTAGATGTTAACTCGCCATTGGTGTTGTAAATGTTTTTAGATGCAAATGCAATTGCCTGTGATAAATCGAGATAATTTGACTGCACTCCATTTACAACCGAAACAATACCGGTTTGGCCGTAAGACTGTAGCAGGTTGGTGTTAACTATTGGTGCTTGGTAGGTATTGCTGTTTATGTTTAAGGTAAGTGTGTTGGCTGGATTATCTAAAGTAACCGCTGGATTATATACTGTATTGGAATTTGCCCAGGTAGCATTACCTGCACCATCGGTTTTTAATATATAACCGTTTACTGCACCATTGGTTAATTTTATATTATCGGTTTGTATGGTACCTGCTACGTGTAGGCGCTGAGCGGGGGTAGTAGTGCCTATACCTACTTTATCGCGATTTACGGTAAGCACAGGCAATACGCTATCGCCCACCGAGCCATCGGTATAACCCAGGTTTACACCGGCCCAACCGCCCATATCCATTCTGTCGGCATAGCGGTTCCATTTTACCACATCTTTAATATCGGCGGGGTTTTCTCTAAAATAAACCGAGTGGCCATCTACGTGTAAATTGCCTGCTACCTGTAGTTTATTAACCGGGTTATTGGCTCCAATACCTACGTTACCGTTAGCGGCAATACGCAAGCGTTCGGCAAGTGCATTGGCATCGGCACCCGGCGCTTTGGTTGCAATTGTAAAGTTAGCACTGTAAGCACCATCGTCGGTAGCGCTTATACGCACAGCCGGCCTTGTTGTACCCGGGGTAATATCGGCATAGCCGCTCATATACAAGTTGGCAGTACCATTACCCCCTCCGTTGCTATTCTGTATATAAATACCATCGGTATTGGATGATGAAAGCAGGTGCAGTTTTTTTAGCGGACTTGTTGTACCCAAGCCAACGTTATTGCCATTATTATAAATGTTAGAACTGTTAACCACCCATTGCGTTCCATTCCAGTAAGGTGTGTTGCCGGCAGCATTACCGTTTGCCAGCAAACCTGTGGGCCCTTGCGGACCGGCTGGTGCCTGAAACTCTATCCAGTGCGAAGGATCGGAAGATGGCGTGGAAGATGAAGTAAATGATGAGGTGCCCTGCACAATCCACATAGTATTTACCGATGGGTTGGCCGATGAAGGCGCAAACACATAATCGCCTGCATTATAAGTAGTGCCCGTTAACCAGTTGCCCTGGTTATTAAGCCCTGAGCCTGCTGCGCCGGTAGCACCGGTGGGGCCGGTTGGACCGTCGGTGCCTGTTAACCCTATAGGCCCCGTTGCACCATCTGCACCGGTGGGGCCTATCAGGCCTTGTAATCCCACAGGGCCCTGTAAACCTTCCGGCCCTGTTACACCGGTCGGGCCAGTAGCTCCTATTTCGCCCGTAGTACCGGTTGGGCCAGCCTCTCCTTGTGCGCCGGTATCACCTTTAGCACCAGTGGCGCCATCTAAACCATTGGCACCGGTGGCACCCTGTAAGCCGGTTGGGCCTTGAGGGCCGGTGTTACCCATTGCTCCATCGTTACCTGTCGGGCCTATAGGACCGGTGGGACCAGTGTTGCCGGTATCACCTTTAGCACCAGTGGCGCCATCTAAACCATTGGCGCCGGTGGCCCCTTGCAAGCCGGTTGGGCCTTGCGGGCCGGTGTTGCCAATTGCGCCATCGTTACCAGTTGGGCCAACGGGGCCTGTTGGGCCAGTATTACCTGTTTCGCCTTTTGCACCTGTGGCACCATTTAAACCGTTGGCACCGGTAGCACCCTGTAAGCCGGTTGGGCCCTGCGGGCCGGTGTTGCCAACTGCACCGTCGTTACCAGTAGGGCCAACGGGACCAGTAGGACCTTGTAAACCCTGAGAGCCGGTAACGCCCTGTGCGCCAGTTGCACCGGTTTCACCTTTAGCACCAGTGGCGCCATCTAAACCATTGGCGCCGGTGGCACCCTGTAAGCCGGTTGGGCCCTGCGGACCGGTGTTGCCGTTTGCACCGTCGTTACCAGTAGGACCAATAGGACCCTGAGGACCTGTGTTACCGGTCTCGCCTTTTGCACCGGTGGCACCATCTAAACCATTAGCGCCGGTGGCACCCTGTAAGCCCTGTAAACCTTGAGGGCCTGTTTCACCCTGTGCACCAGTAGCCCCTTGCGGGCCGGTGTTACCGTTTGTACCGTTATTGCCAGTAGGACCAATAGGACCCTGAGGGCCTGTGTTACCTGTCTCGCCTTTTGCACCGGTAGCACCATCTAAACCGTTGGCACCAGTAGCCCCCTGTGGGCCAGTTGCACCTGTTTCACCTTTAGCTCCGGTAGCTCCCTGTAAGCCGGTTGGGCCCTGCGGACCGGTGTTGCCGTTTGCACCGTCGTTACCAGTAGGACCAATAGGACCCTGAGGACCTGTG
>DATGWP010000053.1:0-8887 GCA_035299425.1 Chitinophagales bacterium
GCCAAAGGCGGTGGGCTCGGTTAAATCTACACCGCCCTGCATACCACCAAACAAGGAGTTTTGCTGGCTACCGGCAGAACCCTGCACGTTGCTGCCATAGCGCACGGCTTTTTCCAGCAGGTTCATACCGTCTTTCTTATCGGGCATAAAATATTGTGCGCGGTGATAGTTGGTAAATGAATCGTAAGCACCGGCATAGCCCAGTGCTTCCAATGCTTTTTTGTTTACAGCACGCAGGTTAGCGCGGCGGGTTAGGTCGTATATACTTTTGTAAGGGCCGTTAGCTTTGCGCTCGGCTACAATGGCTTCAACAGCAGCCTCGCCCACGCCCTTTACAGCAGACATGGCGTAGCGTATTTCTCCCTTTTGGTTTACGGTAAACATTACATCGCTTTCGTTCAAATCGGGCCCCTTAACCGGTATGCCCATGCGGCGGCATTCTTCCATAAAGAAGGTAATCTTATCGATGTTACCCTGGTTATTGGTAAGCAGGGAGCTCATATACTCGCCGGGGTAGTTAGCTTTAAGGTAGGCTGTCTGGAAGGCTACAAACGCATAGCAGGTAGAGTGCGACTTATTGAAGGCGTATTGAGCGAAGGCCTCCCAATCGGTCCATATCTTCTCCAGTTTTTTGGCGTCCATGTTTTTGGCAGTGGCTCCCTCAATAAATTTGCTCTTCATTTTGTCGAGCGTCTTCTTATCCTTTTTACCCATCGCCTTACGCAACACATCGGCGTCGCCTTTGGTAAAGCCTGCCAGCTTTTGCGAAAGCAACATCACCTGCTCCTGGTATACGGTGATACCGTAGGTTTCGTGCAGGTATTCTTCCATCTCGGGCAAATCGTAAACAATCTTCTGCTTGCCATGTTTGCGCAAAATGTAATCGGGTATGTAAGCAATTGGGCCCGGACGGTAAAGGGCGTTCATGGCTATCAAGTCGGCAAACTTATCGGGGCGAAGTTCCTTCAGGTATTTTTGCATACCGGCCGACTCGAACTGGAACGTACCGTTGGTTTCGGCGCGCTGGTATAGCTCAAATGTTTTAGGGTCATCCAGCGGTATATTGTCAATATCAATTTTGATGCCGTGGTTTTGCTCAATCAGCTGCAGCGCATCGCGAATGATGGTAAGGGTCTTAAGACCCAGGAAGTCCATCTTGATTACACCGGCATCTTCAATCACCTTGCCCTCGTATTGGGTAACAAACAGTTCGCTATCCTTTGCGGTAGCTACCGGTACAATTTCGGTAAGGTCTTTAGGTGCAATGATAATACCGGCTGCGTGCACACCGGTGCCACGCATACCGCCTTCCAGTTTTTCGGCCTCGTGCAATACCTGGCTTTCGAGGCTGTTGCCGTTATATATATCGCGCAGTTTTTGCGCATCCGCTATTTCTTCGCTGGTGTATCCTTCTTTTTCTTTAAGGCTGTCCTTGCCCTCGGTAGGTGCATGCAGCAAGCGGCCAAGGTCGGCACCGGGGCGGTCGGTAACCAGTTTGGTAAGCGCAATGGAATCGCTCAGTGGTAAATCGAGCACACGGGCCACATCTTTAATACTCACCTTGGCGGCCATAGTGCTGTAGGTAACAATTTGCGCTACCTGGTTCCGCCCGTATTTCTTCACTACGTAGTCAATTACCTTTTGGCGGCCTACATCATCAAAGTCGGTATCAATATCCGGTAAGCTCTTCCGGTCGGGGTTAAGGAATCTTTCGAAGAGTAGATTATAGGCAATAGGGTCAATATTGGTAATGCCCACACAATATGCTACCACACTACCCGCAGCTGAACCCCGTCCGGGGCCTATGAGCACACCCATATCGCGCCCGGCTTTAATGAAATCGGCAACAATCAAGAAGTAACCCGGAAAGCCCATGGTTTTAATGGTGTGCAACTCGAAGTTGATACGCTCTTCAATTTCGGGTGTCATCTCTTTGTAGCGCTTGTAGGCGCCCTCCATTGTAATGTGCTTCAGGTATTCCCACTGGTTAAGTACATCATCGGCATGTACCTGGAACTCTTTAGGTATGGGGAAGTTAGGCAGAAGGATATCTTTCTTCAGGTTCAGGTGGTCTACCTTATGAAACACATCCATGGTGTTTTCTACAGCATGAGGGACATCCTTAAACAGGGTGCTCATCTCTTCCTGCGTTTTAAAGTAGAACTGGTCATTGAAGAAAGCAAAGCGCTTGCCCTTCATGCTACCCTCTTCATCGCTAAACTCTTTATTGGTGGGTGTGCTCTGCTTTTCGCCTGTATTGATACATAGCAAAATATCGTGCGCGTTGCTGTCGTCCTGATCTATGTAGTGCGAGTCGTTGGTGGCTATTACCTTTACGTTATACTCTTTGCTCCAGCGCAGTAGCACTTCATTTACTTTATCCTGCTCGCCCATGCCGTGGCGCTGAATTTCGATGTAGTAGTCTTCGCCAAAAATATTCAACCACCATTCAAACACCTTGCGGGCTTCGTCTTCGCCCTTCTTTAAAATAGCCTGTGGCACTTCGGCACCTATGCAGCAGGTAGTTGCTATCAGGTCGTGATGGTATTTTTCTATCAGTGTTTTATCTATCCGCGGATATTTGCCGTACAGACCCTCGATAAAACCAAGTGAGCACATTTTGCTCAGGTTCTTATAGCCGTTGGCATTTTTGGCTATCAATAGTTGATGAAAACGTTTATCGCGTTTGTCTTTGCTGAACGACTGCACAAAGCGGTCCTCTACCAGGTAAAACTCGCAACCAACAATGGGCTTTATAGCCGTGCCATCTGCCAGTTTGTGTTTGTTAGCCTCTGCCACAAAATCGAATACGCCAAACATGTTACCGTGGTCGGTAATGGTAAGGGCTTTCATGCCATCTTTAGCGGCCTTTTTATACATGCCGGATATGCTGGCAGCACCGTCGAGCAGGGAGTATTGGGTGTGGGAGTGGAGATGGACAAATTCAGGCATGGCAGGTAGAATTACTAATTGATAAATGACAAATTACTAATGGAAACGCGAAACGCTAAGTTCGCACAATGGAGGGGTTTTTACTGCAAAGAAAGGTGAAAAGTTATGGGCGGATTTAACAGGTGGTGTGGAAAAACCTCATCCCTCTGCCTTTGGCATCTCCCTTCTCCTAAAAGAGAAGGGAGAACCTTTATAGATTGTTTAGTCGTTAATTTCCTTATCTACCCGCCTTTCTTTTTGGTTTTGTAGCCCATGGCTGTAAGAAAGCCGATGACCTTATCACGCTGTTCGCCCTGTATGAGGATGATGCCGTCTTTTACGGTTCCACCGGTGCCGCATTTGCTTTTTAATTGTTTGCCAAGGTCTTCCAGGTCGCTTTCGGTGCCTACAAATTTTTCGACTATGGTGGCTACTTTGCCGCCCTTCAACCGCTCCAGCGATACATACAGGGTTTGCTGGTTGGCAGGCACAGTTTCCTGCTCATTGTTTTCTTCTTCCTGCTTAAAATCAGGATTGGTGGAAAATACTATGCGGTTTTTGTTGTCTTTGCTCATGGTGTTGTTTTGCCTGCAAATGCAAACTTACTTAAATGGCCGCTGCACAGCAAACTTAAAGCACGAGTTAAACCGGAATTTGACTAAAAACAATGTACTATCTGCTGATAAGTAATTTGCGCGTTACCGATTTTTGTTGTGTTAACACAGTTACGGTATATACACCGTTGGCCAGTGTTTCTACAGGCACCTGCAGCGTACTGGTATTTAGTTGCTGCTGGGCTACCTTGCGCCCGGTTACATCGGTTATAGTTAACAGGCTGCCTACCATACCATCGGGTATGGTAATAGTAACCATAGATGAAGCCGGGTTGGGCACTATGCGTATGCGGTTGGCATCGGCATTGTAAGTACCGGTACCGGTGCACAGGGCTATATCTACTGTAGTATTTGCTATAAGTGTACAACCGCCAGGTGAAGTAACCTGTAGCGTATATACAGTAGATTGAACAGGTGTGGCTGTAGTTACCTGGCATGTAGGGCAGCCAAGGCCTGTAGTAGGTAACCATTGGTAGGATGTAAAACCTGGCGGCCCCTGTAGGGTGGCTGCGGCACCGGCGCATACTAAAGTATCTTGCAGGCTGAATTTTTTAGTAGAGTCGACCGATACGCGAACGGTGTCGGTAAAAGTATTTCCGCAATAATCAGTAACGGTGGCGCTGTATATGCCCGGCTGGTAAACGGTATAAACTGAATCGGTGTAGCCACCGGTCCAAGTGTAACTATTGTACCATGGGCCCGCATGTAGTATAGCTGAATTGCCGGGGCATAGGCTGATATCGGGCCCCAGGTTAAGCGGTGGGGTATTAACACCAGTTACTGTTACTGCCTGGCAATACGAAGACTCGGTAGGTAAACCCTGATCTACCAACAGGCGTACATACCGCGTGCCCGGTGTGGTGAACGATACCGGTGGAGGAAACTGCTCTGTGCTATAAGCATTGGTAGAGTTGCAGGTGCCAAAATTAAGGCGCAGTAATTTTTGGGTGTAGGCCATTACGGCCATGCAGGTTACCCCCATATCGGTTACCAGGAAAGAAGACAGACCTGCAATACGCGCTGTGTTTGCCGGAAAGTTGTAAGTAATAGTTGGCATAGCGGTAACAGAATCCCAATGCAGTACTTTATGGTCTGTACTGTTTTCTTTTACCAGGTATCCATCGAAACTACCGTTGCAGTTTTGAAACAAGTTAATATCTAAAGGCAGGCCGCTGCCAAACTGGCCAAGGTTGGTGGTAGTGGGGGTATTGCCCAGCGATATACCAAAATCGAAACGGGTGATACCATTATTAAAGTCGGTGGCAAAAATGTGGCTTTTGCCTTTGCTGCGGATATACTGAAATGCGAAGTATTGCTCGTTAGGCACATTTTTGCGATAGGTGTTGTATTGCAATACATTGTTCATAATGTTATTGCCCAGGTATGCGATTATAATATGCCCATTGTTTCGGTCGCACATTATCAGCCAGAAGTTATTGGTTTCGCGCACGGCTTGTATCTCGTGCCCCCAGCCAATAACAGTGCCCAGGCCACCTACTTCGGCCGCAGCAAAGCTGTTGTTGGTAATATCGGGGCCTATTACGGCACGGTACGCTTTTATGTTGTTAATCATAAAAGCGTAGTAAATGCCGTCCACCTGAATGATAGATATACTGTGGTTTCGCGTGTCTGTAATACCGGTAATATAAAGCTTATGAACCACCGGTGTGTTGGCCATGCTGTTTCCAAAATCGGCACGATAGTAACGCGTAGAGTCGGTTAGGTTATCGTAATCGGGCCAAAAGGCGTGGTAATTTCCGTTTTCATCGCGCATAAGTGTTACGCCTGCCGGTTTGCTTGAGCCATAGGTTTGTGTGCTCCAATCTTGTATGGCAGGCTGGCCCACCGCATCAAAATCGCAAAAAGACCAAAAGTAGTTGCTGTAGTGGCAGGTAGTGTCGGGTATGAAATTTACAGGGCTGCAGGCGGCAGGTGCTGTAGGTGTGTGTGTAAAGTATGCATTGCAGCCACTGCCCACATGCACAAAATTAATAATGGAAGTAGTATCGGCGCATTGACCATTAGATGCAATTAAATAAACGGAGTAATCGCCGCTCTGGTTAAACGTATGTGTGTATGTTGTATTGGTAGATACCTGCACACCATCTATCATCCAGCTATAGGTGGTAGCACCGGTGCTGTTGCTTGTAAATGTAACCGACTGGCCCGGCAATATCTGAAAAGCAGACTGCGTGAAACCTGCACTAACCGGGCAGGTTACGGTAATGGTATCTGTAAACTCATCAAAACAATCGGGGTTGCTGTTATCGGCCCGCAGTTTTACAACATACACACCGGCGTTGTTAAACAGGTACGATGCATTGGCCGTGGTAGCAAACTGCACGCCATTAACCCACCAGGTATAGGCGGTAGCATTAGTAGAGGTATTGGTAAAGCTAACAGTGCCACCAATGCCAACGGTAGTACTACCTGATGTGAAAGAGGCTATAGCAGGGTTGGCACATGGGTTAACACAGGACTGGCAGCCCAGCAGGCTGGAGCGTACATTGGCTACATGCCATTGCATACGGTCTGTTTGCCCCTGGGTAAAAATGCTCATACAGTTGAGGTTGCCGTAATCCATATAGGCCTGGTACATATCCGGTTCATCGGTAGTAAAACCCGACAGGGCATCGGTATTACAGGTATTTACAGTAGCGCCGCAGGTGTAATAACCGGTAGCGTTATCGGGTGGTGTATCGCATACCTTATCGCCGTTTTGCAGGCAATTGGTATTGGTGCATCCACTTTGAAAAGTATGGTACAGGCCCAGGTAGTGGCCCATTTCGTGCACCTGCACGCTTGAGCGGGCCTGTGTTTGGCCAAAATAACTTGCCAGGCAAACAATACCATCGAGATTAGAGCCATGGGCCGATGGGAAATAAGCGTAGCCACCTATTGAACAACTACCCCCATCGCATATACTTTTTACCAGCCAGATATTGATATAACAGTAGGGGTTCCACCGGTTGAGGTTTTTTAAAGGTATATCCTGCGTGTTTATATCCATAGTGGTTAATGGCGATACATTGCGGGTAATACCGGTAGTAAGCTGTCCGTTAGGGTCGCGTTTGGCCAGGCAAAACTGAATTTGTGTATTAACACCGGTAGCAGGGTCGTAGTAACCGGTGTTGGCAAAAGCTTCATTTAAGTCGGCAATGCCCTGCAATACCTGAGCATCGCTTATGTTTTCTGCCCCGTTGTTATGTATTATATGCACTACCACCGGCAGGGTATACAATACACCGGCGCGCGAGCCATCGCGGGTTAAGCCATTGCGCGTATCATTATATATGCTGTTCTCGATGGCTAAATGGCGGGCCAGCAACTGTGGGTTAGCGCCTAAAAGCTGAGCCAGCCTTTGCTCCTGGGCGCAGTAAAAGGCATCTTCTGAAGTTGATTGTGCTGTAACGGTAAATGAAAGAAGCAGCATTAACGAAGCTACTATGGGGGCTAATAGTTTGCGATGCATATACAATCTTATTTTAGTATAGTGTTTTTACTAATAAATAGTTGTATCAAATATATATAAATAATAAAAACAGGCTATAGCGCCTGGTGCGGAAGGTTAATATGCGTTCAGATTAGCCGGCATCATTACATCTATGCACTGTGGCACTACCTCAAAGGTAAGATCATCGTGTGATATTACTGAGTCGCCATCGAACTGGTAAACCATTTTTTTGTTGCCGTGTATTACAATCTTCTTTGCCCGGTACGATTCAGCTTCTTTAATCAAATCGGCCCGCTTAAGCATCAGGCAGCCTACTATATAAAACAGTTTATAAACCGGGAACCGGGTCATTACAATTACATCCATAATACCATCCTTCATACTGGTGAAAGGGAACACAGCATAATCGTAGCCGTATTGGTTAGAGTTGAAGGCGGTAAATAGAAAGAAATCGCGCTCGATAGTGATGTCGTCAATCTCTACTTTAGCGTGAAACGGCTGAAAATAAAAGAGTAACTCTTTAACCACTGCCCAGGCATAGGATGCCAGACCCCTGATGGCGTGGTGGTGAAACCTGCGTGCCACAGAGCTATCGATACCAAAGCCAGCATTGCTTACAAAGTAACGCAGGTTAGATTTTACCAGATCTATTTTACCGGCCTTGCCGGTGTTCAGCACATTTATAGCCCCTTCTACATCGCGGGCAGGTATCTTAAGGTGCGTGGCAAAGCCATTGCCCGAGCCATAGGGAATAACTCCCAGCGCTGTTTTGGTGCCTACCAGGCTTTGGGCTACTTCGTTTATACTTCCATCGCCGCCTACGGCTACGCATATATCATAACCTTCTTCTACAGCCTGCTGGGCTATAAGGCTGGCGTGACCGGCGTACTGTGTAAAGCGGATGGTATAGTCAAACTGCACATAATCTATGTACCGCGCAATTTTCTCGGGTACGTTCTTCTTTTTATAAACGCCGGATATCGGGTTTATAACAAACATTATTTTTTTCTTGGTCTCGGGGTTGGTCATTCAGTGAATAGTAAATAATGAATAGGCAATAATACAATGAAATAGCAAATGGTAAATAGTGAATATGTAATAAGAAATACGAGATATCTTAATCGGGCTTAATGAATGTGCTAAGTATTCTGAATACTGAAATAGTTAATGGTTTTAGTTGTTCAATATCTGCTTCGGTAAGAAAACTAAGGCCCAAAGAAATTTCTATTTGTGTGTCCAGTTCCACTAATGATGATCTTGCTATCATGTAAAATTTTTTTCTGTCCGGCTCTGTTTTTCTTGAAGCACCCTCTGCTATATTTGAACAGACCGATACGGATGCCCTGCGCATTTGACTTATCAAGCCAAACTGCTCCTCTTTAGGTAACTGTTTTGTAAGCAGATATACAATTTTTACCAATTGCATGCTCTGCTTCCACACTTCAAGATTTTTATGGTTTAGTGTTAGCATAATTGTATTTGCATTTTCTATTGCCTACTAACTATTTACTATTCACTATTTACTCTGCCTTTAAACTTAAATCCAAACTTACAGAAGAATGCGTTAATGCACCAACTGAGATAAAATCTACGCCTGTTTCGGCAAACGGGCGGATGGTATCTAAGGTAATTCCCCCACTGCCTTCGGTTTCATATTGCTTATTTACTAATGCAACACCCTGTTTCATTAGCTCAGGTGTAAAGTTATCGAGCATTATGCGGGTTACGTTTCCCACACGCAATACTTCTTCTATGTCTTTAAGGCTGCGGGTTTCTATTTCTACCGGCAGGTTAAGGTTGTTCTTTTGCTGATACTCTTTTACTGCCATCACTGCTTTTTCTATGCCTCCACTAAAATCTATATGGTTGTCTTTCAGCATTATCATAT
>DATGWP010000054.1:0-14339 GCA_035299425.1 Chitinophagales bacterium
AATTTGATTGGTGGCAGCAAAAGAATATAGATAGCCTGCCATTATTTATAAGGCATCAGGATGATTTGTTCCGCTACTTCTGGTACGATTCCATCCGGGGCAAGGCTTATTATCTCGATTTTGATATTTAAGCTGTTACCGGATAAGTAATTTTTTATGGGTGATTCTTTTTCCCGAGTTAATCTTTAGCAGGTAAATACCCGGTTGAAAGGTAGTTATTGGTAAAGGAATCTGCCCGTTAAAACCCTGTGTAAATACGCTTCTGCCTGCAATGTCGTAAATTATAACCTCTGTCTCCTCTGCGTTGGTTACCAGGGTACAGCCAGTATTTGCCGATGCCGGATTAGGGAACAGCCTTATATCTGGTTGAGTTGATACAACAGGGCTGATAGAAGAAATGAGTGTATCGCCATATAAATGCAGCGCCGAGCGGAAACATGGCACTACACTATCGGCCGAAACTACATTAGAGTTAAACAGGGCAAAATCCCAGCGCCAGTCCCAATAAAACCAGGGCATATCAAACGAATCTATTTTGCTGCCAAATACCTGTAGCCAGTTGCAGCGGCTAACATCATCGGCCAATACACCAGTGCCAAACTCTCCCAAAAATACGGGTTTGTTATTGGTTGCGCTCCAATTAGTAACCGTAGCCCAGGCATTGTATAGCCCCTGGTCGTAAGAGCCCGGAAAGGTTTCGCCCAATGGTACCGCGGGGCTGGCCCAGCTAAAACCCTGGTGCGTAAACTGGTAAGGATCGTAGCTATGCCAGGTGTAAATAAGGTTGGTATCTGCAAGCGGAGTGTAACTGCTAAAGGCAGCCCCATTGCTTGAAAAATTAGGGCTCACAATTATAGAATGCGCTGTGGTGTGCTGCCTTATAGAATCAATAGCGCGGTTCATTACAATGTTCAGGCTATCTAAGGCAATACCAAAGGCAGGTTCATTTAATAGCTCGAAAGTATACCGGTTAGGGTCCAGGTGCTTATAGTGGCGACTAACCACGCTCCACATGTGGGCAAACCGGTCAATTTTAGTACGCCAGTTTTGGTTGAAAATGTCCCAGTTATGGTGGTTATCTATTATCAGGTTCATGTTTAGCACATCGCACCAGCTAATTACCGAGTCGATACGTGCAAAAAGTGCGCTATTGGTATCTACATAATATGGGGCAACGGTATCGGTTACCGATGCAAAACCCAAGGGCAAACGTATAGAGGTTATGCCCGCTTCTTTCATTTTTGCCAGATCCTGAAAACTGTAACCATCGGGGGTAGGGTAGCCCACTTGCCAGTAGGCCTCCAGCCAGTTGCTCAGGTTCATGCCTTTCTTAAAATTGTGACAGCGTTCGTGGGCTATTGTTTGCCCATGGCTTAGATACGAATTGCCAAGGCAGAAGATAGCAGCCAATATTGCTAAGCGGGCAATACTATTACATGCTTTAAGCATCTTTCTTATCTGCATTCATATAGGTAGTTAATGCACCCGAGGGGCACTTTTTTACCTGCTCAATCATTTCGTTGGTGGTGGCGCCGTTGGCATTAATCCATGGGCTGGCTTTTGAATTAAACACACCAGGTAAACCCCTGACACAATTAGCCGAGTGGGTGCAAAGGCCGTTTTTCCATACAATGGTAACTTCTCCATTGCTGTATTCTTTTACAAGGTTCTTTGGGTCCATAAATTTGCTTTGAATGAAAATAGGGAATCTTTAGTTTGAATACAACAGAAATCGCAGATACAGGATGTGACGGCCCTTGGGGCTTTTAGAGTAATCGAGGATAATAGAGCCGTAACGGTCGTTGCTAAACTCCAGGTCGCTGAGGGTTTTCGATTCTTTATTGGGCTTACACGCCGATACCCAACCTTCGCTTTGCGGAAAGTTCTGCATAAGCTTCTTCTCAAAGTCTTTGTATATGTTTTGAAAGGACGCATCGTATGCATCGCCCTCTTTAATAACCGATACAAAGTCGAGCTGCGAAGTAGGGAAAGGGAAACTATAGAGCATGTTAAACTTCTCACCAGGTATTTTCAGCTTGGTACTGTAGGTGTATTGGTAGTTCCAAAAGTTGCCATAGCTGCGTTGTTCATCTTTAATAGAGTAGAAGCTTGACTCTTTGTAAGAGGCGAAAACATTCAGCACTGCCTTTTTGAAGTTGCCGGGAGGAGCCGTCTCCGTCTTTACTACAGCCGGTGTGCTGCTTACAAAGGTGGTGTTCTCCAACTCTTTTCGTTTGTCGTCCAACTTATCTTTAGCGGTGGGGGCTTTAGCTATTTCTACCACTTTGGCTGGCAGTGGCTTTACCTCGTTATAGAATTTTATAGCCTGAACTTTGCCGCTTTTTAAGTCGGTATACGATACCTCTACTGCTACATCATCCATGTAAAATTTCATGGTGTTCCGCCCCATCAGTTTTATGCCTTCGCCTAATTTGGTTCGCAGCGCAGCCGTATCATCATTAAGCGAAAGGTTGAATGGGAGTGGAGAGGTGCACTTAAAGAAAGGCACACCACCCGGCTTGCATTCTTCGCCGGCTATTAATATGCTCTGTACCTTACCGGTCATGCTATTCAGCGATAGCTTTATGCCGCCATATGGGTTTTGTAGGTTCTTATCCAGCAGCCAGAATTCTTTAACCGGTTTAAAATCTTTGGCAGATGCATCTGCATTTAGCAGTAGCAAAAGGTTATTGCCCGTATAGTCAAGGGGCATAAACGATGCCAGCAACAGAGTGGCACATACGAGTACCGGTAATACAATTTTCATCTTCATAAACATGCTTGCTCTGTTCGAAGATATTTTATTCTGCGCTATTAAAATAAGCTCTAACTAAATACTAATGGTTGATTGGTTGTTATACTGGACAAGCTAATCGGGCTTCTTTCTTTCCTTCTTAGCCTCTTTATCCAGTTGTGCTTTAGGGTCGTTGCGTTTTATGTTGCCCAGGTTCAGGTTCTGTGCCAGTGTAATCTTATCTATACCGTGTTTGTTCTTTAAGTTGTCGATGGCTTTATACAACAGCAGGTCTTTCTCCCGGTCTTCAAACATGTTTATCTGCTGGGCGCTTTCATCCAGGTTTAGGAACTTGATGCCCAGCAGACGTACCTTGCGTGTGCGGTCGTAGAACTCATTGAACAGGTGTATGGCTTTTTCGGTAAGCACTTTGCTGTTGCTGGTGGCCGGTATAGCCAGCTGCTTGGTATGGGTTTCGAAGTTGCTGTACCGCACACGTATACCCACGCAGGCGGTCATCTTTTTATCGCTGCGCAACTCAAATGCCAGCTGCTCGGCCAGCGATACAATCACCTTGCGCAGAAAGTCCATATCATCTGTATCGGCATTAAAGGTGCGCTCACTGCTCATGCTCTTGGCATCGTGGTAAGGCTGCAGGGTGGTGGTTGCACGGCCATGTGCCCGCTCCCAAAGGTCAACACCGCCTTTACCCATCAGGTTATACATGGCCTCGCGGCTAAACTGCCGCAGGTCGTAAATGGTCTTTATGCCCTTACCGTTTAAAAAGGTCTCGGTCTTTTCGCCGCAAAAGGGGATTTTGCCTACGGGCAGTGGGTCGAGAAAAGCCTGCTCTGTACCGGGCTTAATTTCGTATTGGCCATTGGGCTTGGCCTCGTTGGTAGCCATCTTAGCCATCATTTTATTGCTGGATAAGCCCCAGGATATAGGTAGCTTAGTCTCCCTGATAATAGTCTGCCGCAGGTCGCTGGCCCACTTGTAGGCGCCAAAGTACTTCTCCATACCGGACAGGTCCAGGTAAAACTCGTCGATACTGGCCTTTTCAAACAGGGGGGCGCGGTCGGCTATTATATCGGTTACCCGCTTAGAGTACTCGCCGTAATCGTGCATACGGCCGTGTAGAAAGATGGCGTGTGGGCATAGTTGTTTGGCTTTTACGGTAGGCATAGCGCTGTGTATACCATATTGCCGGGCCTCGTAACTACAAGAGGATACCACGCCACGGGTGCTGCTGCCACCCACTATTACCGGCTTGCCGTTAAGGCTGGGGTCAAAGAGCCGCTCTACCGATACGAAGAACGAATCGAGGTCCATATGTAATATGCGCGTTTCCATTGGGCAGGTAAGGGTTGTAAAAATACTGTTTTTAGGCTTTGGTAAGTTGAAAATATATAGGCTACAACAAGGGCTTTAAGCATGGTGCGGAAAATGGGGCAAATTGAAAAAGTGTCCACCCCCTTGTTGTACAATATATTAAAAATGAATGCTTTATAATGCAAGGGTGTCCCTGCCATGGATGTGGAGCCTTAATAAGAATTTACTGTAATTAGGTAACTTTTTAGCATGCCCAGTTATATAGCAATGTTAAGCCAATTAGCTTAATTGCTAATTGGTTTGCTAAATATTTTTGCTATATTTGAATTATAAAATTACCTAGTATGGACTTTATAGCCACCAATCTCAAATTTTTGCGCAAAGGAAAATCGTGGACCCAGAATGACCTGGCAGAAGAACTTAAAATTAAGCGCTCGCTAATAGGCGCTTATGAAGAAGCCCGCGCCCGGCCAACATACGAGGTGCTGTACGACCTTAGCAAACTGTTTAAATACAGCATAGATGAGCTAATAACCAAAGACCTGCGCCAAATGGAGAAGGTATCCATATTTACCGAAGAGCAGCTTGGCACCGATGTAACCGGTAAAAACCTGCGCGTGCTGGCCATAACGGTAGATGAGGACCAGAAAGAAAACATTGAAATGATACCCGCCAAGGCGGCTGCGGGTTATCTAACCGGCTATGCTGACCCTACTTATATAAAAGAACTGAACAAATTCCGTTTACCGTTTTTACCGGTGGGCACCTACCGTGCTTTTGAAATTAAAGGCGATAGTATGTTGCCCATACAACCCGGCTCGGTAATAGTAGGAGAGTACGTAGACAACTGGAAGAATATTAAAGACGGCCACACTTACATTATACTCAGCAAACACGATGGTATTGTATTTAAGCGCGTATTTAACCAGGTAGAAGAAAACGGCACGCTTGTGCTACGCAGTGATAATACCTCGTACCCGGCTTACCCTATTAAGGTAGATGAGATATTAGAAGTTTGGAAAGCTGCGCTGAACATAAGCTATATGAATAAGGGGGATATGAGCTACCAGAACATATTGCAACTAATGCAGGAGTTAAAGAAGGATGTAGAGGATTTGAAGGCGAATTAAGGAGTTACATTTTGACCCATCTAACTCTTTTCGTTATACCTCTAATCGTTATCTCCGCTATATAAATACCACTTACAAATTGGCTAACATTTAACTCACTATTAGGTGCTGATGATAGCTCACTTACAAGTTGGCCATGGATATTATAGAAAACTACCTTCTCTACAGCTGTGCCTCCAGCGCTTATTGTTAATTTGTCGGTGGCGGGGTTAGGATATAAGGCAATTTTAAGAATGTTTTTTATGTCATTAATTGTAGTTGGCAGTTCATTTACCACGTTTACAGTTATCACTTCATCGGTTTTAAAAATATAAGTTGATGAATCGCAATAGGTATCTGAACAGCCGGTAGTATCTGAAACGATAAGGCAGATATTGTAGTAACCAGGTATTGTATACTCATGTATTACTGTGCTACCGGTATCTGTAGTTCCATCACCCCACTCCCAAAAGAATTTAAGGGCATTATTCCCAGTTGATTGATTAAGCAGATACCAATATGAGGGTATAGTATTTTCCGGATGAAGAGTAAATAGCGCCTGGCATGAAGTATCGCCGCAGCTACCAAGCCACATACTGTCAATTTGTATAGAAGTACAATTGTTAGTATCCGTATATGTGTAAGAGATATAATTAAAACCGGTTGTCGCCAAAGCGGTATAGAAGGTGTCATTGCTTACACCCCAGCCATTGAAACTTCCTCCGGTGGGGCTACCTGATAACAGGAGGTTAATATCGCTCAGGCAAACAGTATCCGGCAAAGTAAATCCAATACTAGGTGTTTGATGTACTGTTATTTGTAATGAATTGGATACTGCGGAGCAATTAACATCGCTAGCGGTTAGCATATAGGTGCCTGTTTGCTTTACATATATACACTGTTCGGTCTGCCCTGTATTCCATAAGTAGATTTGCTGCCCGGAGGGACCACATAAAGCGGCGCTGTCCCCCTCGCATATTGTTGTAGCAGATGCATTAATAAAAACTGAAGTGCTTGTGGATGGTTGAACGGTAGCTGTAGTAGTTAAAGTACACGTGCCTTCACTAACTGTAACGCTGTAGTTTCCGGCGCTAAGACCATTAATTAAGCTGTCTACACTGCCATTGCTCCATGAAAAATCAAGAGCAGCCGGGCGCGATTGAATTAGAGAAATAGCCCCATTGTTAAGGCCACAGGTAGTATGCGTAATTGCCGGGGTAATAGATAGTGCCTGCGATAAATCCACCACGATACTATCTGTGGCAGAACAAGTGGAATTGGTTACACTAACAAAGTAGCTGGCAGATGAAAGAGGATAAATAGTTGACAAATTGCTTCCATTGCTCCATGAAAAATTATAGGGACCAACACCTCCACCATAAGGAGTAGATACTACTGATGTTATATTGGAAGGACAGGTTGGGTTAAACGATAAAGAAAGATTTGGGGAAATTGGCGTTGAACTACTAATGACTTTGCTTACTTGCGAAAGGCACTGAGCACTAGAAATGGTGCACGAGTATGTTCCGGATGCAAGATTTGAAATTGAGGATGTTGTATCTCCATTACTCCATGAATACACATAGTAGCCATCTGCCCCTGCCGCTGTAAGAGAAATAGATCCATTAGTATTACCACAAGATGTATTAGTAGCAGAGGAGAGCACGGTAAGAACAGGATATCTGCTTATTGTTGCCGTATCTTTTACTGTGCATGCACCGCTGGTAACTGTTACATAAAAAGTGCCTAAGGAAATATTTGAAATTGTGGGAGTTGTATTGCCATTGCTCCAGTTATAGGAATATACACCATTGCCACCAGTTGCAAAAACTGTTGCAGAGCCATTTGCAATACATCTACTGCTTGTATCGGTGGTAGTGGTAAGTTGAATAGTGTTTGCTTCTGCAACAATAACTACAGAATCGGTTAGTGTATGTGCTGCGGCATCTGTAATTGTAACTACGTACGTGCCGGCGCACAAGTTATTTATTATGCTGATAGTGTCATTATTAGACCATGCATATCGGTATGGAGGTATGCCATAGCTAACATTTGCCCGAGCGGTACCATTGCATATTTCTTGGCAAACACTTGTACCCGCTAGAGTGACCTGAAAATTAGCAGCAGCTATAGAACTATCACAGTATTTTATAATCCAATAATCAGATGAATTGAAATTACCCCAATTGGGCTGAGTCTTTTCTCCACTAATTCCGGCCCCGGTTGCATTGCCGATTAAGTAACAGCCATCCTTTATTTCAAGGCCATATCCGTGAGAAGAAACCCCATTTGATGATTGAAATGCCTCGAGAATGGTTTTTTCCCACTCCAGGCTTCCATTAGAATCTGTTTTTATTATCCACGATTGGGCTGTACCAAGATTGTTCTGTGATTTATCAGGACTTGCAGCTGAATATGAATACCCCGATAAGAAATAACCACCATCCCTAGTTGTAACAATGTTTTTTATGCTTTCATTTAATGTGCCTCCATACCTTTTATCCCATTGCTTATTTCCAGTTGAATCAATTTTTATCATCCAATAATCTGCGGTAGATAAAGCTGTTCCTCTATTTGTTTCGGTTTTGTCTCCTGAACTGTCCGATTCAGAATACCCTGCTAATATGAAACCGCCATCTCCAGTTTGTTTTACAGAATTAATGCGCTCATAACCTGTACCTCCAAATCTTTTGTCCCATATACGCAAACCTGCGGTATCAACTTTAATAACCCAAAAGTCGTCAGCGCCGCTCCAATTGCTTTGGCTTTTGTCTCCATTAGCCCCTGATCCTGAGTATCCTGCCAATAAATAATCACCGTTGTAAGTTTCAATTAGTGTTGTTAGCCTATCGGTAGAAGTACCACCAAACCGCTTATCCCATTTCTTGTTTCCCGCACTATCCGTTTTTATTATCCAATAATCTGTTGTATTGGATGGGTTGCCTCGGTTTGGTTCTGTTTTATCACCTCCAACATCTGAAAATGAATACCCTCCCAATAAATACCCTCCATCACTTAATTGTATTACGCAATTAAGTTCATCGCCACTATAGCCCCCCAAGGTTTTATCCCAAAGTTTATTGCCAGATGCATCTATTTTTACTATCCAATAATCGGAAAAAGAACTATTGTTAGCTGCCGTCTTATCTCCACCTATGCCTGATAATGATGTGCCTCCTAGAATATAGCCGCTATCTGTTGTTTGAAATACGCTTGTGAGGATATCATCTTCCAGCCCGCCAAACCGCTTATCCCACTGCATTACTCCTTGCTTGTTTAGTTTTACAACCCAGAAATCATAGTTACCCCTCGAATTTTGAGTTTTGTCTCCACTTATATCAGAGTTAGAACTTCCTGCTAAAAGGTACCCGCTGTCTACTGTTTCAATTATGCGCTCAAATCTATCGATGCTGGTCCCTCCAAATCTGTAGTCCCACTGCTTTACTAAACTAGCCTGACCATTAATGCCAGTTGCCCAAAGGATAAATAGTAGGACTAATGTGTGATTTTTAGGGTTGGGGTATTGCAGCATTATGTACGTGGGTATTAATATGAAACAAAAATAAATTTTAATTATAAAGGGTATAAGACAGGTTGCGTTTGTTAATTTGTAAAAAGGATAAAGTTAGGTTAATGGTAAGTAAAAGCATCTGATTTAAAATGAACACAAAAATTAATGTGTATAAACTTGGTTTTGTGAGGTCATATTCTATTTTTGCCTTATTGATAACCTAAAACCACTTTATGAAGAAAATTACACTTTCATTATTAGCAGTAGCTTTTATGTGCGCTTTTTCGGGCTGTACCAAAGAGCAAACCACCCTTAATATTTTACACGGTACCTGGAAACTAACCGGTGAGTTAGATGAAGATGGCTTGCCGGTAGTTCGTAGCTGTACACAGGAGGAAATTGTCACCTTCTTTTTATGCCAGGACAAAAATCAGGACGATTGCACCACATCGACCAAAGTAACCAGAACATGCACTACAGGCGGAACAACTGTAACCACCATTAGTGCAGGCGCGTCTAACTATGCGGTATATGGCAAAGAATTGCTTGTTTGGGACGGGGCATCTTACGAGATAGAGTCTATCAGTAAGAAAGAATTTAAAATTCACCCGGTTAGCCAGCCTAAGGCTACCCACACTTACGAAAAGCAATAATTGCAGTTTTCGCAGCAAACAAAAAATCCACCTCTAACGGGGTGGATTTTTTGTTTGTCGCAACGTAAGCCATTACCGGTTAAGCTTTTCTTCCAGCCTTTTCAGCCGCTCATTCAGTTGTACCAATTCATTTTCCTTATCGCTTAGTTTATTGCTTAATGTATTAATGGTTTGTTGCTGCTCTTTAATAGCCTCTACTATATAAGGGCTAAGCTTGGGGTAGTCTATCGCCTTGTAACCTTCGGTATCGGTGCTTACCAGCTCGGGTATTACCTGCTCTACCTGCTGGGCCATAAAACCGCTTTGTGTATTAGTATTAATAAACCGCTCGGGAAATTTGGCTGTGTTCCAGCTATAGGTTACTCCATCCAGCTTTGCCAGTTTTTGCAGCGCGCTTTCAATAGGCTTTATATCTTTTTTAAACCGCTCATCGCTGCAGCTTACAAAGGCACCGTAGCTGCATACGTTGCCGTTGCTTTGCAGTACCAGGTTTAGGGGGCCGCCGCCGGTGGTCATATTATAGGTGCTTTCTATCATAAAGCGTTTGCGGCAGCATTCGGTAGGGACATTGGGTTGAAGAGGATATTCCCAAATTTCCCAGTTGTTGGGCAATACGCCATAAAAACCATCGGGTCCGCCAAAATACATACGCCAGCTACTATACAAGGGGTTATCCATGCAGATAGCAATGGTGCGGTCGTTGCTGCCGGTTTGCGGCATACTATCGCGCAGGTATAAGAAATTAGAGCCCCCCGGCGCGCTATGTCCTACCAGGGCAAGCCGCGCTCCGTAGTTAGAGTAAGTGCCCACGGCCATATCGCCATTGCTGAAAATCTGCATCTGCCGTTTTTCATTATAGGCGTTTGGTGCATTGGCAAATACCCAGCCTGCGCGCAGGGTGGCACTGCCCACGCCGGTGTTTACTACACTCACCTTATAAGCCTCGGATGTGGTACTGCCACCCATCCAGCCGGCGGAGTTGGTTATAAAGAGGCCACCCTGGTAAGGTGTGCTGCCATTGGCCTGCACCACCATGCCATCGGCCGATAATGGGCCTGTGGCTACTACATATTCGCCGCCGTTTACATGCAGTTTGGTAAGCGGTGTAGCAGTGCCTATGCCTACATTGCCCTGGGTGGTTACGCGCACGGCCTCGGTGTTATTGGTGCGTATGGCCAGGTCGCTGGCATCGGTAGTGCCTACAAAGTTTGTGGTGGGGTTGGTGCCGGCATTGCCGGCCAGGTTCCAGTAACTGCCATCGGTAGGTGTCCAGGCGGTACCGTTCCAGCCCAATAGCTGATTTGTAACGGGTGCGGTGGGGCTTACCGCGTTGCCCTGTAACCCAACTACTGTGGGGTTGGGGTAGATGCCGCTTAAATCTCCGCCAGCTGCACCCAGCGGACCGGTAGGGCCGGTAATACCCTGGGCCCCGGTATCGCCGGTGGGCCCGGTATTGCCCTGTGCGCCAGTGGGGCCTGTATTGCCCTGTGCGCCAGTGGGGCCTGTATTGCCTTGTGAGCCAGTGGGACCTACCGCACCTTGCACCCCTGTATTACCTGTTTCGCCGGTTGGCCCGGTAATGCCGGTAGCACCTGTGGCACCAGCGGCGCCTGCTACTCCTGTAGGGCCTACACTTAGCTCGCATAGCGAGCGCCAAACGGTAGTGCTGGTGCTGTAAAAGAAAAAGCAGGCCGAATCGGTGTCATATACGAGCAAGCCATTGGCCGGTGCAGGTATAGCTATGCGCTGAGTGGAGCTTAGGCGTGGTACCAGCAATCCTTTTTGGGTGCTGTACATCTCTACTATAGAGGACTCATCGGGGTTGGCAATGCCTATGCCCACGTTATTTTGTGCGGCCAGGGATAATGCAAGCAGGATAAAGGTTAATAATAGGAGAGAAGGTTTCATGCGGAAGGGGTTTATCTTACGAATTTATGAAACTTGGGAATACCTTCTACAAATAGCCAGTTGTATGTGAAGTGAGCAATTTATTGCCGCCCGGGCAAATGATGTAGCCGCTATATTTTTTATGGTTTCTCATTGGTAAAAGGCCTTTGTGCCTTACCGGTGATTGCACTTGGCATATTATTTACATGTTGTAACGTAAATACAAACACATGCAAAATCAAGAACCGGATAATGTAGAAAACCTAAGCGGCGCAGATGCAGTAAAGAAACTGCAGGAACTGGTTAACGCTCAACCTATGTGCCTATTCTCCTCTAAACTTACGCAAATACCTATTAGTACCCGCCCAATGAGTACACAGAAAGCAGACGATGCGGGACACTTGTGGTTTTTTAGTGGTAAAAGCAGTGAGAAGAACATGCATATAAAGGCTGATCCGTATGTTCAGTTGTTTTATGCTAACACTTCCAGCTCGGAGTATATGAGTATATGTGGACGTGCCGAGATAATTGTAGATGCTGCCAAGGCAGAGGAGCTATGGACACCGCTGGCTAAAGCCTGGTTTCAGGGTGGGCCAACCGACCCGGAGCTTACGCTTATAAAGGTTTCGCCAGAGCAGGCGTACTACTGGGATACTAAAAGCAATAAAATGGTGAGTATGATGAAGATACTGATAAGTACAGTAACAGGAAACAAAAACGACGACGGTGTACAAGGCAAACTAACCGTATAAAACTTCATAATCAGGGGTGGTTAAACCGGCAGGTGCTTCTCAAAGCCTTGCCGGTTCTTTTTTTGTAGGCTTTTAAACCCACCAATGCTGCCCTTTTGGGTAGCTTAAAACATACTTTCCTGAATCCTTCAATTTTTTTTGTAAGCCGAAACCCGCGCTGGCAGTGGGTTTCGGCTGCCCGGCTTAAAATAATTTTAAACAGGATTTGGGAAATTGAAAACCCGGTATATATTTGCGCTCCCCAAGCGAAAAGAAACAACGTTCTTTCACAATCGCCGAAGGGATTTAAGACAAGAAACAAAGTGTCCGGCCAGTTCGGACCCATCGTAACAAAGGAACCATTAAGGGTAACAAAGAGCCATACAAGATATAGCCACCTGTTCCGAAAAACGATCGCTGCGACAGCGATTTACCAAAGCAAAATACGGCTTTAGCTTGCCAGAAGCCTTCTATATAGAAGGGGGAAGGAAAGCACCACCTCTGCTCAAAAACTCCTAAAGATTTTGAGAAAAAAATCTGAAAAAGATTTGGAGGTTTTAAAATGAAACGTATATTTGCGCCCCGTTTGAAAAGCATCTCAAACGGAAAAGCAAAAAGCACTTAATGAATTCACATTGAATACATTAAGAACCGTAACTCCGGTTTCAGCTTCGAAAGAAATTGAAAAAAAACTTTGAGAAAAGTTTGGAGAAACAAAAACAAAAGCATATATTTGCGCCCCGTTTAAGAAACAACGTTCTTTAAACAAAACGGGAAGAAAGGTAAACGACTCAAAGCGCTCCGATTCATTCAGAGCCCACCGAATAAAAAGAACCCATTAAAGGTAACAAAGAGCCATACTTAACGTATAGCCACCCGGTTCGAAAAAATATCGCTGCGACAGCGATATACAACACAAACAATATTGGCAATCTCAAGAGATGCCTGGCAACAGGTAGAAGCTTTATGCGCTCTAAACAAAGACGAAAAAATCTTTGAAAAAAAATTGTCGAAAAGTTTGAGAGTCGAAAACAAAGCGTATATTTGCGCCCCGTTTGAAAGTATCGTTCTTAACACAAGCAGGTTTTAAACTTCTAACGAAGGTAAAATCACAAGTTTTTACAAAGCGGTTCGGCGCAGGCTGAGCAGGTGGAGTAAAACAAAGTTCTTTGAAATATTGGTAGAAACATAGACGAAATTTGAACATAAGTTCATTTTCAATTCTAACGAAAGTTAGAAAAACCAGAACAGGTAAGATAGCTTATCATATTTATTAATTTTCTTTTCTTTTTTTTTATTCATCCTAGCTTCGGCGAAGATGAGTTACATAATGAAAAGGGATTAAACTCTTTTACAATGGAGAGTTTGATCCTGGCTCAGGATGAACGCTAGCGGGAGGCCTAATACATGCAAGTCGAACGGTAACAGGATAGCAATATCGCTGACGAGTGGCGCACGGGTGCGTAACACGTACACAATCTGCCTTATACTGGAGCATACCCCCAAGAAATTGGGACTAATTCTCCATAATATATTTGAATGGCATCATTTGAATATTAAAACTCCGGTGGTATAAGATGAGTGTGCGTTCGATTAGGTAGTTGGTGAGGTAACGGCTCACCAAGCCAACGATCGATAGCTGGTCTGAGAGGACGATCAGCCACACGGGCACTGAGACACGGGCCCGACTCCTACGGGAGGCAGCAGTAGGGAATATTGGACAATGGGCGCAAGCCTGATCCAGCCATCCCGCGTGAAGGATTAAGGCCCTCTGGGTTGTAAACTTCTTTTCTCTGGGAATAAAAAGTGGAATTCATTCCGCCTTGAAGGTACCAGAGGAATAAGCACCGGCTAACTCCGTGCCAGCAGCCGCGGTAATACGGAGGGTGCAAGCGTTATCCGGATTCACTGGGTTTAAAGGGAGCGTAGGTGGCTTTGTAAGTCAGTGGTGAAATATTGCGGCTCAACCGCAAAACTGCCATTGATACTGCTTAGCTTGAATCACGTCGAGGTGGATGGAATAATACATGTAGCGGTGAAATGCTTAGATATGTATTAGAACACCGATTGCGAAGGCAGTTCACTAGGCGTGTATTGACACTGAGGCTCGAAAGCGTGGGGATCAAACAGGATTAGATACCCTGGTAGTCCACGCCCTAAACGATGTAAACTCGACATTAGCGATATACTGTTAGTGTCCAAGCGAAAGCGTTAAGTTTACCACCTGGGAAGTACGACCGCAAGGTTGAAACTCAAAGGAATTGGCGGGGGTCCGCACAAGCGGTGGAGCATGTGGTTTAATTCGATGATACGCGAGGAACCTTACCTGGGCTAGAATGCTGGGAGACCGTGGGTGAAAGCTCACTTTGTAGCAATACACTG
>DATGWP010000055.1:0-9322 GCA_035299425.1 Chitinophagales bacterium
CCGCCTTCGGGGCCATAGTGCTCAGGGTTACTGTTTTCGCAGTTGCCCGGCGAATCATGATTGCAAAAAAAGCAATGTCCGCAGGCTATTGGAAAAGGCACTACAACCCGGTCCCCACGTTTTAAGTTGGTTACCCCTTTACCCACTTCCTCTACTATGCCCATAAATTCATGGCCTAAGGTCATAGGTCGCAGTTGTGGTATGCCGCCAGAGTAAATGTGTAAATCGGAGCCACATATAGCTGTAGCAGTAACTTTAATAATGGCATCGCGCTCTTCTTTTATAATTGGGTCATCTACATTATCGCATGTAATTTTTCCCGGTCCATGTATTACCGCTGCTTTCATGTTTTCTCGTGTTTAGGTTTTTTAAAATTAGTCTGTAGGAGTTGCTTCTATTTTTTATCTACCGGTTCCTGCTGCTTCTTTGTTTGATTGGCAGCGGTGCTATCGGGGGTAATACCTGCCATGGCTACCTGGAACTTATTCATGGTGCCGGAAACAACCATATCTTTGCCGGACATCAGGGCCTCAAATCCATCCTGTGCTACCTGGGCAGGATCGGCCATCTTTTCAGGGTCTTGCACAGCCTTCGATTTTTGCATCTCTGCCTTATTAAAGAAATCGGTATCTGTTACACCCGGCAACAGTGCAGTTACTACTATATTTTTATTTACATCGGCCAGCTCGCTACGTATGGCTTCGGTAAACGATTGCACGAAAGCCTTGGTGCCATGATACACTGCCTGATAAGGCCCCGGGAATTTAGAGGCAATAGAAGAGGTGTTGAGGATTTTACCTTCGCCTTTGGCCAACATATCTTTTAAGAACAGTTTGGTAAGTACCACCAACGAGTTGATGTTAAGCTGGATGATATCCAATTCGCGTTTTATATCGGTATCTTTAAACAAACCATATTGCCCCTGGCCGGCATTGTTTACCAATATCTCTACATCAAAACCTTTTGCTTTGACTTCGTCATACAATTCAAAAGCATTGTCTGCTTCAAACAGATCTTTGGCTATTACGTGCACTTTTACATTGTGTGCTTTGCACTCCTGTGCTACTGTATTAAGCATGGGTGCCTGGCGCGATACAAGAATTAAGTGGTGGCCGTTTTTGGCAAATATTTTTGCCAGTTCGTAACCTATGCCACTGCTGGCGCCGGTTATCAATGTGTATTTTTCCATTTGCCCGTATTTAAATTTTAATAAAAGGGTAACAACCGGTAGTGGTTGTTACCCTGCTGTTTTAAAAACTATTCTTTCGTAGTGTTCTTATCGTCTCCTTTATCTGCCTGCTTGCCTTCTTCTTCCTGTTGCTGGTCTCTATTTGGCTGTTGCTTTTGCACCGAAGGGTCGTTTACGTCATCCTGATTTGTACCGGTACGTTTATCGTTTGGCGTAGCCGGATTGTTTTGCTCTGGAACTTTCATGTTTATCTGATTTAGGTTTATAAAAAATAATGGATAAAAATTTCAATATCTCACTTTCATGATTTCATTCTTCGTCTTCCTCTTCTTCTTCAGCTGCTTCCACATTTATAGCGCTTTCGGCTACTTCTGTTAGTGTTTCATCGGCTGCTTTTTCTTCATCCAGCGTTTCCTGTAATAATGCTGCTGCGTCCTGCAGGCCGAGCGTTTGAGCAAACGCGCGCAGTGTACCGTAGCTGGCAATTTCGTAGTGTTCTACTTTTTGCCCGGCAGAAATTATACCGGCATCGCGCATAGAGCCTTTCTCAGTATCCTTCATTATTTCATCACCTTCTTTCAGCAGGCCTTCCATAGCTTCGCATTTTTTGGCTACGGCTTTCTTTTCAATAATTTCAAATACCTGCTCAAGGCGCTGTATCTGCCCTTGTGTTTCCTCCAGGTGATTCTGCAAAGCTTCTACCAACTCCGGCGAGGTAGCGTTCTTTGCCATTTTAGGCAGTGCTTTGGTCAAAGCTTTCTCTGCCCAGTAAATGTCCTTCAATTCGTCTTCAAACAATTTCATCAATTGAGATTGTTTCATTCCGCTGGCAGCTTGTTTTTTGCCTGCGGGTTTCGCGCTTTTTTTAGCGGCTGCTTTTTTAGTTGCCATAATGATTGTTGTTTTATAATTGTTTGATTAAATAATTCTTATGCCGGTACTTTACCGGTGTCTTCACGCTCCCAAAACCTATGCTGCGCAATAGCTTTTATAAACTCTTTAGGAGTATTGTTTAATACCACACCTAAATTGTTTATGCTCTTTTTGTCCTTATCACCGGTTCCAATTTTGGTGCCCACTGCTGTGCTCTTAATAAATTCAGCACCTGCACCATCGCCGGCCACAGGCTTACAGTGCTTATAAGCTTCGTTTACAAAATGTATTGCATCGGCCTCCAGCTTTAAAGCAGCGGCGCTTTTATCCCCATCCGGTATATACACTGCGTCAAATAGTACCGATGCTGCACCTAAAAAACTCTGGTCTGCTTTTATCTCTCTGCCTTTGCCAGCCTGTATCATTCCCAATCTGAGAGCTATAATCTGTGTTTGTGCACCTGCGGCTTCCAGCGCTTTCTTCATGGCACTAAGACTGGTTTCGTCTACACCGTCCGCTATTAGTATGGCTACCTGGCGAGTGGCAATGCTATTCTTAACTGTATTCGCCATGCTTAACGCTTCTGATTTTTGCAGCGAGGATGTAACCCTGGTTGATTGAAATTTCTTAGGGTCCCCATCTGCTGGTATGCTTTGATTAAGCAGCGGGTCGGGCTTAGGCACCGCCATACCCAGGTTATCCGCCACCTTTTTTGCCAACGTTTTCTCTACCAGGCTTAAGGCGCCCAACATGCGCGAACGTATAGCCTCATCTTTTACTTTGCCCAGTTCAAAACTCAAGGCATTTACTATATGGTTTTGCTCTACAGGGCTTTGGCTGTTGTAAAACAATGTGGCCTGGCTAAAGTGGTCGAAAAAGCTACGGCTCCGTGCCCGCACTTTCTTTGCATCTACTCTTTCGTTGTAGCTTACAAAACCACCGTCTTTCATCATGGCCTGGTACGGGCAACCGCCACCGGTTGTATTTGGGTTATAGCTGCTCTTGCCTTTATTAATTGTCTGGCGCATGTGGCCGTCGCGCTGATTGTTGTGCACATCTACAATAGGCCGGTTGATGGGTATTTCGTGAAAGTTAGGGCTGCCAAGGCGACTAAGCTGTGTATCGGTATAAGAGAACAAACGGCCTTGCAACAGAGGGTCATTTGTAAAATCAATCCCACTCACCACATGCCCCGGGTGGAATGCCACCTGTTCAGTTTCTGCGAAAAAGTTATCGGGGTTGCGGTTTAGTGTTAAGCGCCCTATAATCTGCACCGGTACCAGTTCTTCCGGTATTAGTTTGGTAGGGTCAAGCAAATCAAATTCAAATTTGTGCTCGTCTTTTTCTTCAACTATCTGTACACCAAAGTCCCATTGCGGAAAGTTGCCACTCTCTATAGCCTCCCACAAGTCTCGGCGGTGAAAGTCAGGGTCTTTACCTGAAATGTTTTGTGCTTCATCCCATGCTACCGAATGTACCCCCAGTACCGGTTTCCAGTGAAACTTTACAAACACGGCTATATTATCATCGTTTACAAAGCGGAATGTGTGCACGCCAAAGCCCTCCATCATACGATAGCTGCGCGGTATGGCACGGTCGCTCATAGCCCACATTATCATGTGCATGCTCTCGGGCATTTGCGATATAAAATCCCAGAATGTATCGTGTGCCGAAGCTGCCTGAGGTATCTCATTATCCGGTTCGGGTTTTACGGCATGTACCAGGTCGGGAAATTTCATGGCATCCTGTATGAAAAATACAGGCATGTTATTGCCTACTAAATCGTAGTTGCCCTCTTCGGTATAAAACTTTACCGAAAAGCCTCTTACATCACGCGCTAAATCGGTTGAGCCGCGCGAACCTGCCACAGTGCTGAATCGCACAAATACCGGTGTTTGCTTACCTACCCCCTGCAAAAACCTGGCGCGGGTATACTTGCTCATATCTTTAGTGAGTTCAAACACACCATGGGCGGCTGAGCCACGTGCGTGCACAATACGCTCTGGTATACGCTCATGGTCAAAGTGCGTTATCTTTTCGCGCAGTATAAAGTCCTCTAAAAGTGTTGAGCCACGCTCGCCGGATTTTAATGAATTCTGATCATCGTTAATTTTTAAACCGTGGTTGGTTGTCATTAACTCACCTTGCGCATCTTCGGTATTTTTTGCCAGGTCATTTAGCTTTGCGTCGGGCATGCCGCTGTGCCGCGTAGGTTTTTTCTTTGCCATTGTGTTTTGGTTAAGGGTTAGGCCGATATTTATACAAATGCTATTCCAGCACTATCGCCCCACTTTGTTAAAACCTACAAATACCAATGACAGTTATAGAAATATTTAAATTATACTGTATGTAATAAAAATATTTTTGTGTAGAACCATGTGTAATTTTTCCCCGTTTAAATGGGCTAAATGTTGCAACAAACATTTTCTGCGGTATGATTACCAGCCGTTCGATAGAACCATTCTTCCGGCAATTTTTGAAAAGATATGAAGCAGTAGTGGTTGTTGGCAGGTACGTAATTATTTTGTTCGCCGGGTGTCTACTAACAATTAATGCAGGTAGTAATCTTACCATCTGTCAAACCCATGCAAAAGCACATGATATTAGAAATATATGGATATGACCAATTGAAATGAAAACCTACTTATTAAGAAGGTAGCCTAACGGTTATCTTTTGCAGTTTATCTTATCAATGTCACAGTACCTCTCAGCACCACGTCTTCTCCGTTCATACGTCTGCCTATAACCACATAAGAGTAAACGGCAAGAGGCGCGGGTTGGTTGTTGTGCAGGCCGCTCCATCCGTAGTTCTGGTTGTTGCTTTCAAATACTTTTTGGCCCCAGCGGTTGAATATCTGCATATTAAAGTCGGCCAGCATTTCGCTGCGCGGGTGTACGCGGAACACGTTGTTTACACCATCGGGGTTAAATGCCGATGGTATCCAAACCTGCAGGCTGCTATCCACCGGTGCCGGTTCATCTATAAAATATGCTATTACCGTATCGGGCTGCTGCACGTTGATGAATACGATAGGCTCGTTCACATTTGGTATGGGCGAGTGGTAAATAAAATCGTAATGGTCGAAAATGTAATTGTGTGTTTGGGCACTGCTAACGAGTACCTGGCCAATGGCTTCAAAATCTACATTGGTGCCTTGTGCATAGCGCGCGCGGTAGGGGTATGTGGTTGGTGTAACACCGGCAGTAATTACTTTGCCGGCTAAGCGGTTAGGTTCAATATCTACCACTATATCAAACGAGTCGGGTGGGTTTACGGTAAACTCAGCCGTAAGTGTGTCGTTTTGTGTAATGGTAAAGCCCACCGTAGCTGCTGTATTATTTGGCGCAAGCGTATGGTTTTGCAAGGTCCAGTTGCTAAAGGTATAACCGGTGTTGGTAGTTACGGTAGCGCTTATAGCGGTGTTCTCTACAAACTGTAAAGTAACCGGATAAGGGCTGTAGTTAGAACCGTTAACGGTCACATTTCCGCCACCGGCAGGGTTTATTAATACGGTTAACTCAAATGTATCGGGGTTTATTACAGCATCAAAATTTGCAACAAGAGTATCATCCTGAGTAATAGTAAAGCCGGCGTTGGCGCTGGTGTTGTTGGGGGTTAAGGTATGGTGCAGTAAGCTATAGTTGGCAAAGCTAAAACCACCGTTTTGTGTAGCTGCCAGGTTTACCGGCGAGCCATCTACAAATTGCAATACGGCAGGATAGCTGCCCGGTGTAGTTCCGTTTACGGCTACATTGCCACCACCGGCAGGGTTAACCAATACCGTCAGGTTAAATGTGTCGGGGTTTATTATGGCATCAAAATTTGCTATCAGCGTATCATCCTGCGTAATATTAAAGCTGGCGTTAGCAGTAGTGTTATTTGGTGTAAGTGTATGGTGCAACAGCGTGTAGCTGGTAAAGCTAAAGCCGCCGTTTTGCGTAGCTACCAGGTTTACCGGCGAACCATCTACAAATTGCAGTACGGCAGGATAGTTTGCGGGCGTAGTTCCATTAACGGCTACGTTGCCGCCACCGGTTGGGTTAATCAGCACGGTAAGGTTAAACGTATCGGGGTTTGGTATGGCATTGAAATTTGCCACCAGGGTATCATCCTGCGTAATAGTAAAGCTGGCAGTAGCCGCCGTGTTATTGGGTGTAAGCGTATGGTGCAGCAGTGTCCAGTTTGCAAAGGTAAAGCCGCCGTTTTGCGTGGCTACAATGTTTACCGGTGTGCCATCTACAATTTGCAATACAGCAGGGTAGGTAGAAGGTGTGGTACCGTTTACACTTACATTGCCACCACCGGCAGGGTTTACCAATACGGTAAGGTTAAAGGTATCTACCACCGGTATAGCTGTAAAATTAGCCAGTAAGGTATCGCCTGTATTTATTGTAAAGCTGGCCGTGGCCGATGTATTGTTAGGAGTAAGGGTGTGGTGCAGTATTATCCAGTTGGTAAATGTATAACCGGCTTGTGGTGTAGCTACTACGTTAAGTGGTGTGCCGTCGGCAAACTGTAACACAGCAGGGTAGCTGCCGGGTGTAGTGCCGTTTACACTTACATTGCCGCCACCGGCAGGGTTTACCAGTACGGTGAGCGCGTGGGTATCTATTACGGCGGTATAATTAGCTATCAACGTATCGTCCTGCGTAATGGTGAAGGTGATGTTAGGCGAGGTGTTGTTGGGCGATAAGGTATGGTGCAGGGCTATCCAGTTGGCAAATGCAAAACCGGTGTTAGCAGTTTCGGAAATTGTAAGCGGTGTATTGATAGGGAAGCGCATTACCGTAGGGTACAGGGCCGGTGTGTTTCCGTTTACGGTAATGTTGCCTGCGCCTACCGGGTTTACGTATACGGTAAGGTCTACCGAATCGGTAGGTACAAATACGGCCACTACCGAATCGGTAGTGGTACCCATATCAAAGTACATACTGTCTGCTGTGGCAGATGGCAAGGCTGTGTGACTTACCGTTTGCCAGTGTGAAAACACATAACCGGTATCGGCGTTTGCCTTAAACGAGACATTTACACCACCAAAGTACGACGAAGTGTATACATAGTTGGCAGGGGTAACTGTATTACCCACTGTTACGGTGCCTGCATTGGGCGGGTACACATCTACCGCTAAGTGGTATGGGCCGGTTACATTGTAGCAGCCTTCAAAAGCGTTTTCAAATAATGCACAGCGGCCGCTTATCTGGTTGCGCAGGTATTGTACGTTATTTAACCAGGTGTTGTAGTTGCCTCCCCATTTGGTGCAATGCCGTTGCATTTCGGGCTGTATGCGGGCTACCATGCTATCCAGGTGGTTGAGCATATTGGTGCATTTAAAAGCACTGTTTAGCAAATCGCTCATGCGGTTTACATACAGCGCCTCGAAGTTGGGGTTGGTCATCAGCTTGTTGAAAATTACAATATGCCCCATCTCAGGCCCAATTGATGGGTCGCTGAACATGCCTCCGTTGGCGCTGTTTATATCGCAAGGGTCTGCGTTGTTGCCGGTATTTCCCCAGCCCGTATAATCTTCGCCCAGGTCAAAAGTATTATCGGTATCCCATAGCCAGTATTTCCATTTTACATTGTTAGGCCCTTTGCGGCCGCGCCACCAGGCAGTGTTCCAGTTAAGCCAGTCGCTGTTTACCGTATACAGGCCCATAGCTACCATATCTATCAGGCTCATAAAATCAAGGCGCTGGGCCACGTGGTTATAGTTGGCAGGCACTGTCATGTTATTGGCCACTACAAAGTTGTAAAGGTTGTTCCAGGCTGTATCGCTACCCATATCTACATCCATTCCTCCCCAATACTTCAGGTTGTCTACGTATTCTTCCTGCTGGTCGTAGTAGTAGTCAAAATAATCTTCGTCTACTTTTTCGCGGTATTCGTACACCCCCCAGTATTGCCCGTTTACAAATACCAGGCAGTGGTCGGCGCGGCGAAGGTCCATATGCAGGTTAAATTTTTCGGCCAGTGTTTGGCCGTAGGCATCGCGTATGTGAGCACAGCGCGATGGCGGGTTATCGCCACCATCGGGAAAGTTATCGCTACCGGCAGCTTTAAATATCAGCCATTTGAATTTTTTGCGCGGTGAGGTATAAAACAGTTTTTTGTTTATCAGGTCGCCGGTGCCGTATTGGTCTTCTATATCAAAATCAAATCCTTTCTGATTGTAAGCCCACGAGTCGTTACCATGCGGGCTAAACTCGCCGCCTATTTCAAATACCTGCTGATTGCCCGATGAGAAAAATTCGAGGCTGCCGTATTTAAGGCTAAGGTTGCCGCTATTCAGGTCGTTATTTAAAGTATTGGCCGATACTGATACTACAGGCAGAGTATGGTTCTCGTTTATAAAATAGGTATTGGTTTCTACAAAGCTGGGCACGGTGGCATTGGTATTGTCGAATGCCTTAGCCCTTAGCACCGTAGTTGCATTCACCGAAATGGGGGTAGAGTAAGCGGTAGATGCGGTAGTAGGAGCAGAGCCGTTAGTGGTATACCGTATAGTGGTATTGGGTTGACTACAGGTTAAGGTTACCGATTGCGTACCTGTATAAAAACCTGCCGGTATGCTATATTGTACCCTGGGCACATACGATGGATAGGCGGTTTGCGTATTGTTGCTGGCATTGGGCGTAGGCCTTGTAAATATACCCCAGGTAGCTGCGCCATTGGTGGTGCGGCCGCGGCTATCATTACTATCGCAGGGGAAAATGGTAAGAGAATCAACAATAACGAGCGATGGGTTAGTAAGTATAATATGCTCGCTGGTGTCGCTTTGAGTTAGCTTGAAGTTGGTGTGGTATTGCCCGCTTACTATACCATTGCGGCCGCTGCAAAAGAAAATACGGTAGCTGTTGTTGGCCATATTAATGCCTGCCGGTATCTGCCATTTGGTAAGCGTATCTGGGTTGTCGCTTAAATACCAGCCGCCAATGTTAACGGCTGCACCGGAGTTGTTGTGTAGTTCTATCCAATCGTAAAAATTGCCATTGGCAGCGGCATAGTTTGATTTATTGGCCGCCGAAAATTCGTTTATAACGATTTGCGCCTTGCTTAAATGGGTTAATGCAAGCAGCAGAAATACCGAAGTAAAGAGTTTACGCATAGGGTCTTTTATAAAAAACAGCTATCGAAGATAAGCTATTACTAATAAGTAGATAATGTTTTGTTAACAAGGGTTGTATAGCCTTTAATAGCGATGTTTTTTAAACCAAAAACGTCCTGCCTTCTTTCGAAAACAGGACGTTTAACCAATCAAA
>DATGWP010000056.1:0-6618 GCA_035299425.1 Chitinophagales bacterium
GTAGCTTATCAAATTCAATAAAACTTAGCTTGCGTATGTAAGGCAGGGCTTCATCTACAAATAATTCTTTTCCCAGTTTTTGAATTTCATAATCTACATTCCAGCTTTTGCCATCTTCAATTTTTGTTTCGGCAAACTCAAGCACCGCCTGTGTTATCTGCTGGTCGCTTTCATCCAATCGGTCCAGCAATAAATCAACAGCGTTGTGCAATAGCTTGCCGCTATCCATTTCAATATCAAAATTCATGGGTATGCGCAGGTCGTAGGCAAACGAGCGCACTATGCGGTGCACAAAGCTATCTATGGTGCTTACCGAAATATCGGAGTAGTTGTGCAGCATACTGCGCAGTATAGTACCGGCATCGCGTTGCAGTTGTTCTTCGCTTTTGCCGGTGGCTTCGCACAGGTCTCGCTTAAGCATATCCTGTTCTGCATCGCCTTTGCTCATACCATCCAGCGCTTCAATAATCCGGCTCTTCATTTCGGCGGCCGCCTTATTGGTAAAGGTAATTGCCAGTATGCCTCTATAACTTTTCTCCGGTTCACGGAAAGCCAGGCGCAGGTATTCCCTTACCAGGGTATACGTTTTGCCCGAACCGGCCGATGATTTATAAATTTTGAGCATAATGCAAATTACTAATGGACAAATTACTAATTACTATTTCACGCTGGCAAATTAAGTTGTTAGCACACCTGCTGGCTATGGCCGCATGCTTAAAGGCTAATTAGTTAAAAATATCTTTATCTGCTTCTATTCCCTTGGCTATTGTAGCGGCCATTAATTCATACCCTTTACCGTTGTGGTGTCCGTCGTTAGGCCAATAGTAATGGGTTAATGGCTGGCCCTGTTGCACTTGCAGTTTGTACAGGCTCAGCATATCCATACACGACTGCCCCGGTGTGTGGCTGATTACATTGGCCAGGTAGTCAAAATTGTATAAATAGTTATCTCTTTTTGCCTCATAACCTCTGGGTATCAGTACCCATATAACCTTAAAATTGTTCGCTTTTGCAAGCTCCCCATACTTTCCTATTAGTTCCCTAAGCGTAGAGTTGGTTTCATTTTCAAACGCACCGGTATGTTCATATATTCCTTCCCATACATCGGCCAGCGCCCGTATAATATAACTGCATTGATACATCAATATCTGCCTCGGTGAAGCTCTGTATGCAATGGTATTGTTTTCTTTAAACCGTTCCATGCCGCCGCGAATTGCAATATCCTCTGTTATATCGTTAGATGAAAGTGTCTGTATTACAATATCAGGTTTATATTGCAACAGGCGGTCACATAGGTTTTTATAGTTAAAAAATGGGTCGCTGCCACAAGTACCGGCATTAAGCACTTCTACATCCGCATGTTTTGCAAGCAAATTTTTTTCTAACAGAAATGGGTAGGCAGAATCCTGTGGTGCACCATCTCCTTCTGTAAAAGAATCGCCAAGTGCCAGTATGCGCAATCCTCCGGCTTTTTTGGGCAGGGCCCATTCCTTATCGGCATAACCTATACTGTTTGTTTTACGGGTATATGAAAATTCACCCGATTTTAGTTCGTGCATTTCGTTGGCTGGCCATATGTGGTAAATGTTTTTTTCGTTACCGGTCAGGTAGGCTGTGTAATCCGGCATTTTAGTAAAATGCGCATACAGCATACAAAGCACTTCCAGCAGGATAAATGAAAAGCCAATAGATAACAGCAGTAATAATATTCTCGACCGGTATGCTTTACCCCAAAACGAAAGTATAAGGTATGCAATTCCTATTGTCACGCCGAAAAGCATAATGGGCAATGCAATATGTGTATGCCATTTTATGGCATGCAGGCCCTCCATATTATACTGCATGCGCAACCACAGCAAATACATTACACTACACGCAACAAACGCTACAAAAGCGATATGTTTATAGTATCCATTTTTTCTTTGACTTAGCATGTATGCAAGTTGCACTTTATCTTCAAATCTGTTTCATTGCCCTTAGCATTTCTCTTTTTCCCGGTGGGCCGGGCAGCTTTTCCACTACCAGGCCTGCTTCTCTCATGGCACGTTGAACAATGCTCTTTGAGCAGTAAGTTACCAGCACTCCGTCCGGCCTCATGGCAGCATACATTTTTCTGAAAGTATCAGCCGTCCACATTTCGGGCTGGTTGTCGGGCGCAAATGCATCGAAGTAAATTATATCAAATTTACAGGCAGGCAGTTCGTATGTAAATACCGATTCGTTTACCTTTTTGAATGTAAAGTTAGGTGTTACCGCATGCGCTTCATTCCATCTCACTAAGTGCAATGAATGATAGGGGCCGTAGCAAAACTCGTAACCCAGTTGCTGCGTATAGTTCAGCTCTTTTATAGTGGCAATATCTATGGGGTATAGCTCCAGCGTGGTGTAGTCAATGTTTAAATGCCGCTTTTCTGCTTCCAGCATGGTAAGCAATGCATTTAACCCTGTGCCAAAACCAATTTCAAGTATCCTCACTTCATTGGCATTAGCCCCTTCAACTATATAATCCAGCCCTTGTTTTATAAACACATGCAGGCTTTCTCTTATTGCCCCATGGCGGCTATGGTATATTTCGTTAAACTGCTCGTTGAATAAAGTATGCGAACCGTCTTGTGTGGTGATAATCTGCATGGCACGCCAAACCTAAGCAAAACCGATAAAATTCAATTCTTATATTTGGTTAAAGCCAGCAGGCAATATGCAGAAGTTAGACCGCGATGATATCCACATACTGGGGCGCAACAGCAATTGGCCTGTAGCAGGCGTGGTGCAGGCACTAAAGGATAATGTATACAGTGGTACAGCTGCCTGGCAAAAATTTCTTCAGCTATTCTTCATTAGCCTGGGTGTTTGTTTTACCAGTGCGGGCATTATTTTCTTCTTTGCTTACAATTGGGATGATTTGGGCAAGTTTGCCAAAATGGGTTTGGTAAGTGGTGTACTTCTCTCGGCAGTTTTGGTAGTGCTGTTGGCTAAAGCAAGCCAGTTGATTAAGAATATATTACTTACCGGTGCAGCTGTGTTGGTAGGGGCTTTGTTTGCTGTGTACGGGCAGATATACCAAACCGGTGCCGATACCTACGAGCTATTTATAGCGTGGACAGCCTTTGTTACCCTTTGGGTGTTGGCAGCCCGTTTCGCCCCGTTATGGCTTTTGTATATCGCGCTTGTAAATACCACCGTTGTTTTATACCTGGGGCAAATGGCCAATAACCTGCAGGAAACTACAGTGTTCCTGCTGCTGTTTTTATTAAATGTTTTTTTTCTGGCAGGTGCTTTTCTGGCAAATTTTGTAAAACCCGAAAGCAAAGTGCCGGATTGGTTTACCAATACATTGGTCTTGGGCGCTGTTTCAATATCTACGGTGGGTATAGTGGTGGGCATTTTTGATGAGGGAAACCCCCTTGCTCCGCTTTTTGCGGTAGCCTTGCTTGCTTATGCAGGTGCCCTATGGTATGCTATAAAAGCAAGACGGGTTTTTTATCCGGCTTGTGTATCATTTAGTATCATCATTATTATTTCGGCTTCAATGTTGGAGGCCTCGCACGATACCGGTATGTTTCTGCTGGTTAGCGTTTTCATAATAGCCGCTGTTTCTTTTACCATTTGGCAAATAGTTAAGCTGCAAAAAAAGTGGGCCGATGCATAAACTGGAGCAAATACCCGAACTGGTAGCCAGCCTGCAACCGGCAGATGGCCCCGCTATTGAGTTTAATGAACAGGCTATTGTCAACGAGTATGAAAAGCATTACAATAACCGCTCGGGTATTGCGGTAAAAGTATTGATAGTATTTGGCGGCTTTTTAGCATCGTTGGCTTTTGTCAGTTTTTTGATGCTGGCAGAAATATATAAAAGCGAAGGGGCGATGTTGGTGTTGGGTTTAGTTTTTACTGGCTTAGCTCTTTTTGTAAATAGATATAACGATAAGCTGATAGTAGATACGCTCAGCGTATCCCTTTTTCTTATCGGGCTATCGCTAGCGGGCGGAGGATTTATTGAGCTAAAGGCAGATGAAAATGCGGTGTGCCTGTTTTATCTTATGGCAGGGGTAATAACCCTTGTTTTAAACCAGGGCTATGTATTTACATTTATAGGTGTGCTTATGTTTAGCGGCAGCCTGCTGGCGCTTATAGCCAATAACCGGGCTTTTGATTTAATACACCTGTATATTCTTGCTGTGTCGGTAGCACTGGCCTGGTGGATGTTGAATGAAGCCCGTTTAATAGCCACTTACCGCAAAGCGGCTAAACTATTTTCGCCGGTACGCACTGGGCTTGTTTTTTCATTGTTAGCTGGCCTGGTAAGTGTAGGCAAGCGCGGGCTTATACCCGTTTCGGCCGATTATATCTGGCTATCTTCTGCCGGGGCTATTGGTATTATTATGTATCTGGTGGCTACGGTGCTTGCACTATTGGGCAGGCAGGATATGAAATACAAAGGCGTGCTATATGGTGCTTGTATTATCTGTTTGCTGCCTACAGCATTGTCGCCGGCTATTTCGGGCGCGGTGCTTATTCTTCTGCTCAGCTTTATGGTTAATTACAAAACCGGTGTAGGTATCGCTATTACCGCCCTGGCCTATTTCATTGGCCAATATTACTACGACCTTAACTTTACATTGTTAGAAAAATCGGGTATACTTTTTTCATCGGGCGTTATGCTGCTGGTGTTTTATTTTTTTACGGCTAAAATGCTGGGCGATGAAAAAGTATAGCAAACTGCTTATCGCGCTAAACCTTCTGCTATTGCTGGGCTTTTTTATAAACTCCGTAATAAAGAAGGAAGCAACTTTAAAGAATGGGCAGTTAGTTTTGCTCGAACTGGCCCCGGTAGACCCGCGTTCTTTACTACAGGGCGATTATATGCGGCTACGCTACAGGCTTGTAGCCGAAAGGACTTATGCGCTCACCTGCAGGCCGGGTGTTTGCACAGTAATTGTTAACGATAGCAGTATAGTAAAACAGATGATTCTGCCTGGTGAAAAAGATACAATTGCCGGTAAGCCATACTTACTGAAATATGGCTGCAACGGCGATGAAGTACACCTGGGTGCCGAATCTTATTTTTTTGAAGAAGGGCAGGCAGAGAAGTATTCTAAAGCTAAATACGGCGGCCTGCGGATAGATGAGGCCGGTAATAGTATTTTGGTTGGTTTGTATAATGAGAATCGTAGATTGATTGAGTAATACGGATTATATGCTTAAAAGTAAATTAACCCGCCGCCTGTTATATCTACTTACAGGTGTATTTGTGCTAATGAATGTTGTCGCATTTTTCCATGCATACAAGTTTACACACTTTACCAGCAATGCATCTGAACGGACAAAAGGAATAGTAAAGCTTACTACCACAAAAAAACTAAAGGCACTTTTTATGGGTATGGATAACCCACACCCGGTAAATAAGACTCTGCCTGCTCAAAAATTTGAAACATTTAAGATTAAAAGCAATGTGATGCTCGAATGCTGGAGCATTAAAGCCGATAGCGCTAAGGGTATGGTTATACTGTTTCATGGTTATACGGGAACAAAATCGGCTATGCTGGATAAATCAGATGAACTGGTAAAACTTGGCTATAGTGTCTGGCTGGTAGATTTTATGGGTTCTGGCGGCTCCGAAGGAAACCGGACTACTGTTGGAGTAGAAGAAGCCCGGGAAGTAAAGGATTGTTATGAGTATGCTATGGCTAAAGGCGAACAGAATATCTGTCTGCTGGGTACCTCTATGGGCGCAGCGGCAATACTAAAAGCTGTTAGCGATTATAAGCTACAACCCGCTGCCATTATTTTAGAGTGTCCCTTTGGCACTATGTACGAAACAACCTGTGCGCGTTTCAGGGCTATGCATGTGCCAGCGGTGCCTATGGCGGCCCTGTTAGATTTTTGGGGCGGCGTTCAAAATGGTTTCTGGGCGTTTTCGCATAACCCTATCGATTATGCCAGGGCAGTGCATATACCCACACTGCTTATGTATGGCGAACAAGATGCGCGGGTAAGCCGCTGGGAAACAGATTCGATATTTGCAAACCTGGCTGGTGTTAAACAACTGAAAACCTATCCATTGGCAGGTCACGAAAGTTATATGAAAAAGTACCGTGTAGAATGGACCGGCGATGTAGATGTTTTTTTGAGAAATGCTATGCCGGTTTCCAACTGAGTAACATCATGGCCTACGTACTGCTAAATTACCCTTAGTTTTTACATATTTGACCGATTAAACACGCGGAGCATGAAAATTAAGTTTGTAAACCATTCCAGTTTTATAGTTGAGCATAACGGGGTTTCTATTATTGCCGACCCATGGCTCGAAGGCCGCGTGTTTAATAATGGCTGGGCCCTGATGAGCAAAACCAAATTGAGCTACGATGATTTTAAGGATATAAACTATATCTGGTTCTCGCACGAGCACCCCGACCACTTTTATCCGCCTAACCTTAAGCAGATACCTGCCGAGTATAAAAAGAACATTACCGTACTCTTTCAAAATACCATCGATGGGAGGGTAGCCAACTACTGCCGCAAGGCCGGGTTTAAAGAGGTGATTGAAATGCACAAAGGTACCTACTACGAATTGGGCCCCGATTTTAAAGTGCTGTGCGAATATTTTGGCGAGGGCGA
>DATGWP010000057.1:0-28069 GCA_035299425.1 Chitinophagales bacterium
ATACAGGGCCTACAGGTCCGCAGGGCGTTACAGGTGCAGGCACTACCGGGCCTACCGGCGTGGCGGGCAACACAGGTGCTACGGGCCCAACCGGCCCCACGGGGTTGCAGGGTGTTACAGGTGCAGGCGTTACAGGCCCTACCGGGCGCACAGGGCCTACCGGCCCACAGGGCTTTTTTGGTGCTACAGGGCCTACCGGCAGCAGCGGTTTGCAGGGTATTACCGGCGCTACCGGTGCTACCGGCACGGCTGGTACAGTAGGACCTACCGGCCCGCAAGGGGTGACAGGGCCTACCGGTGCTGGTGGTTCGGGCGGAGGCGCTACAGGCCCTACCGGCGCTACAGGTGCCAGCGGCCCTACCGGCGCACAGGGCTTTACCGGCCCGCAAGGCGACCCGGGGCCTACAGGCGGCGGTTCAGTCTGCAATGGCGCCAGTGCCAATTATATACCGGTGTTTACCAGCGGTACCGAAATATGTAACTCGGTGATGTATCAGAACGGAGTTTATATAGGCGTAAATACTACCAACCCGGTAGCTGCCCTGCATGTGGGCGGCAATACCGGCATTGTTTTCCCGAGTGGCTCGACAGCGCTGCGCCCAACCGGCGTACCGGCAGGCACTATGCGTTGGAACACCAGCTACAGCTCGATGGAAGTATTTGACGGCACCAAGTGGTTAAACATTAATACACCGCCTATAGGCTCTACGTTTATACAATGGATAAATGCAGCCGAGCCATCGCTGATATACCCCAATACCACCTGGGTGAGAACAGACCTTCAATCGGGCGAGTTTCTACGCGCTACCGGTGGCGACGCCAACGTAGCCAGCGGTGGTGTACCTACCGGTGTAATACAACAGGATGCCTTTGAAAACCACACGCATAGTATAACCGGCAGTGTAAACGACCCCGGCACTACTACCGGTACCGAAAGCAACGGGCACACCCACAACTGGGGCGGCTGGTGGAGTAACGACGACTCGCGCGATGCTGCCAATGGCAACGGAGATGGCAACGGTAATACACTCAGCGATTTTGGTTTTTGGTGGGGAGGCCCTAACGGAACTACTTCTACCTATACCAATATAGGTACTTCGCAGGCGGGTACCCACAGCCATACAGGCACTACCAGTTCATCTAACCCATTTAGCAGCAGTGTATATATACCTTATGACGATAACCTGGCCAGCGATGCCGGTGACCTTAATGCAGACGGCGTGGCTACGCAATGCGGCAGCGGCTGGAATGGTGACCACACTTTTGGTAATTTTATGGGCCGCTTAAACGATGGCTGTATGGACCATAACCATACGCTAACTACCAGCACCGCCCCCGATCATACCCACCAAATACCTATGTATGCGCACCGCCATTATATTAAGCAGCGTGCTACCGGCGATGAATCGCAAACGCATACGCACACCGTACCGGCCCATGCCCTTACCCATTCGTTGGTAGTAGGTGCAGTATCGGGCGGTACTACGGCTGTAGAAACACGCCCGGTTAATCAGGCTGCTGTTTTCTGGAGAAGAACGAATTAAATTACATCTCATACATACACAAAAAAGGGAACCTGAATGGGTTCCCTTTTTTGTACCTGCTCTTTTATAATCTTCAAAAACCGGGATTACTTTTGTTACACCACAACCAACTGCAAACTATTGCCTAAAAAAGAACTACAGCATGTGGGTTTTGAATTAATAGATGACCACCTGTCGGCCATTATTGAAAAGGCCAAGGAAATAATAGTATACCGCCAGCTAAGGCTATCTGAAATTGCGGTTGAACTTAATTACAGCAGTATAGCGCACCTCTCCAGCCAGTTTAAGAAAACAACCGGCCTTACCCGCTCTCATTATAAAGAAGCAGGCGCGGCCAGGCGTAAAGCGCTGGATAAGATATAATCCCAAAGTTGTATAACACTCTCCCAAAGTAATGTAACGCCCCTGCGGGTTGGCAGGCCTATGTTTGCACCATTAATTAACTAAACAATTAAAAAATGGAAACAACAAAAAGCCAAAGCGCTTTAAACCAGACCGCAGCCTGCGGAAACCCTACTTGCAAATGCGCCACCTGCACCTGCGGCGCTAAAAGCGAAAACTGCAAATGCGGCGATGACTGCAATTGCAGCGGCACCTGCCAGTGCTAAACCTATAACTGCCGCCCCTACGGGGGCGGCAGTTATTCTTTAATCAATTCAAAATTTAATTAATAAATGAAAAACCTGATTCCTGCCCTTTTTATATTACTACTTGTTTCTTCCTGCAAAAAAGAAGAAATAAACCCAGGCCTTCTAAAGGAGTTTACCATACAGTCGGCCGCTAATGGCGCCGCCTATTGTATTAAAGTAGCGCTACCGGAAAACTACGACCCGGCCCGGAAAAAATACGCCACTATATATGTATTAGACGGCAAAGAAAATTTTGATTATGTGGCTACCAAATGCAAAAAGCTAAGCAGTAACTACGCCGTGCAAAATGTGCTGGTAGTTAGTATTGGCTACGGATACGATAGAAGTATTGATTATACCCCTACCAAGGCTAGCCAGGGTGGCGGCGGGGCCGAAAAATTTATGCAGTTTATTGCGCATGAACTAATACCTGAAATAGAAAGCACGTATGCAGCGGACACCAGCCGAAAAAGCAAGGTGATAATTGGCCATTCATTTGGTGGCTTGCTGGGAGCCTATGCTTTTGCAAATTTCAACCATGTGTTCGGCAACTACCTGCTATTGAGCCCCTCGCTATGGTACGACAATGAAATATTATTGCGCATGGAAGCTGCCAGCAGGGCAACCAATAGCACCAGCGAACAGCTTGTTTACATGGGCATAGGCGGGCTGGAGGGCAATGGAAGAATGCAGGCCCCCTTCGAAGCTTTTTATCAGCGGTTAAACCACTATTACCCGGCTATTAAAATTACAAAGCATATAGAAAACGGACTAGACCATGTGGGTTCAAAAAACCCAAACATATCCCATGCACTCGATTATTATTTCCAAAACCAATAAGCATTCCAACCATCTATTTAACCAACACCAACCAACACATCATGAAATTTTTAAAAACTATAACCCTTGCTTTGGTAATTTGTAGCAGCACCATTGCCACCGCACAAAAAAAGGAGCCCCCGGCTGCCCGGAAATATTTCTCCATGGCTACACTTACTATAGAGCCGGGAGTGGGTATACAACCGGCACCTATGACCGACCTGGTTGTAAGTAACCTTATTCAATGGAATGTAAAAAAGCGGCTTAGCCTGGTATCGCTTACTTCGTTTACTTTCAATGGACCATTTACCCGCAACTTTAACTACATAACCACCCATTACAATTTTGCAATAGCGCAAAAGTTCGGCATTGGTACTTCGGTTTATACACGCCGCAGCTCGCATACATTTTCGCTGGTGGCGGGTATTAAATATGATGCTTACAAAGAAACCCTGAAGAATCCCGAGTTTGAAAAGGTAACTGTAAAAAGAAACACCATTAGCCCCGATTTTGGCTTAATGTATAATGGCAAAGTGGGGCAGAAAAAGTTTTTCTTTAGCTACCGCCTGTATGTGCCGTTATACCCTTACCCTGTTAAAAGCATTGATGTATCATCTATAACCGGCAACCTGTCAAACATCTCTCTTGAATTTGGCTTAGGAATCCGCTTAAAATAACAAACATGACAGCCGCACTCATCGGACTAACGTCTTCGCTTACCACTATACTGCTCTTCGGTTTTTTTAAACGCATAGACAAAAACACCCTCTACGGATTAATACTTGCCGCTATTGGTTTTCTGTATGTGGGTTTTGCCTGGACAGATATTACAATTGTAACCATCAATATATTGCAGGCAGTAGTTTTTCTGCTGCTGGCTTACTATGGCATTAAGAAAAACGCTAACTTTTTGATAGCCGGTTATTTTCTTCACGGGCTATGGGATTTTATGTATGGCCGGCTGGCAAGTTCTGCTTTAACGCCGCCTGATTACGACTGGTTTTGCTTAACATATGATTTTGTTATAGGGGCGTATCTGGTATGGCTTAAAATTAAAAGCACCGGCCATACACAGTAACAGAAATAATGAAAGGAGAGAAACCTTATAAATTTAAAAAGGGAACCCATTCAGGTTCCCTTTTTAGTTGTCTGCATTAGTCAAATGATTACTCGGCAAACTCGCTTAGCTCGAGCCAGCGCATTTCTTTTTCTTCCAGTAGTTTGGTTACTACGCCTATGCGCTCTATCATTTTGTTCAGCTCCTCGTAGGGGGCGCCGCCGGCCAGTAGCTTTTCGTTCAGCTCTTCTTTCTCCTTCTCCAGCACCGGTATATCTTTTTGCAGGGCTTCAAATTCAAATTTCTCTTTAAACGATAGCTTACGCTTAGCAGCAGGTGCCTCCTGCTTTTTGGCTACTACTACCGGCTCGGGGGTAGTGGTTAGCACCGTGCCTTTACTTTCAGATTTGCTGCCCGATTGTAAGGCTTTCTTTTTGCGCGCTTCATCTGCACGCCACTCGGTATAGTTACCGGGAAAATCGTTTACCACACCGGCACCTTCAAATACAAACAAGTGGTCTACCAGTTTATCCATAAAATAGCGGTCGTGCGATACTATGATTACACAGCCCTGGTATTGCTCTAAGAAATCTTCGAGCACGGCCAGGGTCATCAGGTCAAGGTCGTTGGTAGGCTCATCAAGTATTAAAAAGTTAGGGTTGAGGAAGAGGATAGAAAGCAATTGCAAACGCTTCTTTTCTCCACCGCTTAGTTTAGATATGTAGGTAAACTGCTGCTCGGGTGTAAACTGGAACAACTGTAAAAACTGCCCCGCTGATACCTTGGTGCCATCGGCCAGTGGAAAATGCTCAGCTATATCTTTTACAAATTCAATTACACGCTTATCATCTTTTACATTCAACCCCTGCTGGTGAAAGTAACCAAACACCACAGTTTCGCCGGCGTTAATCTTGCCGCTATCGGCCTGCTCAAGCCCCATAATGATATTAAGGAAGGTAGACTTGCCCACCCCGTTCTTACCAATAATACCAATACGCTCGCGGTGCTTAAAGGTATAATCAAAACCTTTTAGTATCACTTTTTCGCCATAGGTTTTGTGTACCTTTTTCAGCTCGAGTATCTTCCCTCCTATGCGCGTCATTTTTACATGCAGCTGTAACTTATCATCCGACTTGCCCGACTTCGCCTTGGTTTCTACTTCGTAAAAATTATCCTGCCGCGATTTAGATTTTGTAGTACGCGCCTTGGGTTGCTTGCGCATCCACTCCAGTTCTTTACGGTATAGGTTCTTGGCTTTATCTAATGATGCGGCATCACTTTCTTCGCGCTCTAGTTTGCGCTGCAGGTAAGTAGTGAAATCGCCGCGGTGGATGTATAGCTGCTGGTTATCTATCTCTATTATCTCGTTGCACACGTTATCTAAAAAGAACCTATCGTGGGTTACCAGCAATAGCGTAGTCTTGTTATCGGATAAAAATTCGGCCAGCCACTCTATCATTTCAAAATCGAGGTGATTGGTAGGCTCATCCAGAATAAGGAAGTTATTGCGCTCGCCAAAGCTGATATCTATAAGCACCTTAGCCAATGATAAGCGCTTGCGCTGCCCGCCCGACATACTACCGGCCAGCTGCTCAAGGTTGGTAATGTTGAGCGAGCCAAGAATTTCCTTTACGGTGCTTTCAAAGTTCCAGCAGTTAAGCTCGTCCATCTTGCCCATCAGTTCGGGCAGAGCATTATCGTCGTGGTGCTCCATAGCCAGCTCGTAATCGCGCACGGTGTTAATCACCGGGTGGTCGTAGCTAAGTATGTTCTCCAGCACGTTTTTATTCTCTTCAAACGTGGGGTTCTGGTCGAGGAACGAAACGCTAACGTCTTTGTTTATCCAAACCTTGCCGCTGTCGGCTGTGTCTTTACCAGCCAGCACACGCAGCAGGGTAGTTTTACCCGCTCCGTTTTTGGCTACCAGAGCGATTTTATCGCCCTGTTCGATGTTGAAGGTAATATTGGTAAAGAGCGGTTTCTCTACAAAAGACTTGGTAAGGTTTTCGACGTTGACGTAGTGCATAGCGGGCGCGAATGTAACATTATTGGCGGCAAGGCGGGTGGGGCGGTTTATTATTGGCAAATCTGCCCATTGGTTGGAGTTAAGAGCTACTAATTTGGCTTTCCACTTTTTGCTTGACCAAAAAGTGGAGCAAAAACTCAAGCCCTGTATGAAAACCTGCCTAAAATTCCCTCCTCACGCGCATGAAAAAACTCGGCACACCAGTTTGCCGATTATTGGTTCTTGTGTGTTGGCCTCAAACAGTTTTTTCATCTCTTGCCTGGCTTCGAGGAAATTTTTACGGCGTTTTCATAAGGGGCAATAAAAGTGGCCGAAAACAGAATGTCTTTAAATTACCCGTTTCAACAGCAATGCCTTTACCGCGCTGCACAAAGCTGTGTTTACAAAAGCTGATTACTGTCATGCGTATCTCTTTTAGCAAATCATACCTTTGTTAAAATGTTCTCTAAACGTCAGCTCCGGTATTTCTCGCTTCAGTATTTAAAACATGATTTACCGGCCGGATTAACAGTTTTTTTAGTGGCCCTGCCCCTTTGCCTGGGCATAGCGCTGGCCAGTGGTGCGCCGCTATACGCAGGTATACTTTCGGGTATTATAGGCGGGCTGGTAGTATCGGTAGTTAGTGCCTCGCCCCTGGGGGTATCGGGTCCAGCGGCGGGTTTAACTACTTTGGTAGCGCTGGTTATAGGCCAATACAGCTACCCGGCCTTTATGGCAATAATAATTGGCGCCGGTGCATTTCAGTTGCTACTAGGGGCGCTCAGGCTGGGCGCTATTGCCAACTACTTTCCCTCATCGGTTATTAAAGGTATGCTGGCCGGTATTGGTATTATACTTATAAGCAAACAGCTACCGGTGGCGCTCGGGTATAATCATCCCGATTTCTGGAGCAAGGAGTTTATAAACCTGGTAAACGATACGCACTTATTTACCAATGTAAAAGAGCTGTACACCCAACTGACAGCAGGGGCCATACTTATCACCTTCTTTTCGCTGGGTATTTACATTGCCTACGAAAAACAATGGCTGAAAAAAATTGCCTTTATACCCGCCCCGCTATTGGTGGTGGCGGGCAGCATTTTGCTGCAATTGGTATTTACGCAATTTGCACCGGGGCTGGCACTGGCCGATGCGCAACTGGTAAAACTGCCCGAGCATTTGTTTGCCTCTTTTATGCTGCCCGATTTTGCGGTGTTTACCACCCATACCGAAACCATTAAGCTGGCGCTGGTAATAGGCACACTGGCCACATTAGAAACTTTATTATGTGTAGAAGCGATAGATAAGCTGGACCCCTGGCACCGCACTACCCCCGGCAACCGCGAGCTGGTAGCACAGGGCATTGGCAATATGCTGTGCGGCGCGGTGGGAGCCCTGCCGCTTACGGCTGTAATTGTGCGTGGCTCGGCCAATATTGATGCCGGTGGTAAAACAAAGTGGTCGTCATTTACGCATGGTGTGTTTATGCTGCTGGCGGTGCTGCTTATCCCTTTTGTAATAAACCTGATACCGCTGTGCGCACTGGCGGCCATACTGATAGTAACAGGTTATAAGCTAACGCGGCCCAAACTATTTAAAAGCATGTTCCGCCTGGGGTGGAGCCAGTTTCTGCCTTTTATAATTACGCTGGTGGTTATACTGTTTACCGATTTACTGATAGGGGTAAGCGTGGGGCTTTTGCTTTCTATCATCTTTATCATCCGCAACAATTACGTAGCCGATTACGATGTGCATCAGACCACCCACCTGGGCATTACTAACTATACCATTAACCTGCATACCAATGTTACGTTTTTAGATAAAGCAAAAATAAAACAGGTGCTGGCGCACATACCCAACTACTCGCGTGCGGTAATTAACGGCACGCTGGCGCAGCACATAGACCACGATGTGCTGGAGATGATAAGCGAGTATATAGAAACCGCTAAGCGCAAAGGCATAGAGATTGAATTGATAGCCGTGCAGCGGGTGAGTGTGAGCGATATTCATTGAAAGATTAGTAAGCATTGCAACGATTCTGTGGTGCATGGCCGTGCTCCCATAGCGTTACACCTGTATCTGCGTTTTATGCCGGCGTAATGCCTGCACACTTAATACACCTATAGTTATCTGCCAGATAATAAAGGGATAAAACTTGTCAAACAATGTACTGTCTGCACGCACGTAATTAAAGAAAAAAATGCTGAGCAATGTACCTGAAAGGGCTACTGCAATTACATAAAACATATGCCCGCCTAAGTAATGCAGGTAACCGGCCAACAACACAGAGCCAATAAGAGCACACTCGATATAGAACAGGTTATAATTTTCTCCGTGCAATTTGCGCGACAGTTCATCTATCCATTGTATCTCCGCTGCTATTTTTGAAAATAATGGAGGGATAAACATGGCCAAAAGATATATAACCCCGGTTACCAACGGTAGCACAAGTATCCTTTCATCCTCATTATCCTCTATTACGCGCAGACAATAAAACGCCGCGCAGCCAAACACAAACCCTACACCAAATAGTGAAACATAAACGTGTAAGCCGGAAATAACTCCGGCAATAGCAAAGCAAGCTGCTATTTTGCCATACCTGTAAAGTGCTGGGGTAAAACCGGGCATTCGTATTATGTGGAATTAGCCTGCAAACTACATCTAAAAACAACAAAAATGTTATCCATTAAATTATTTTAGCCCCGTCATCGTTATACCAATATGAACTTTATAATCAAACTGTTTTTAAACGCTATTGCTGTAGTCATTACCGCTTATATTTTGCCGGGTGTGCACTTGGAGAATTTTGGATATGCCGTGTTGCTGGCCGCTTTGCTGGCACTGCTCAATGTATCGGTTAAGCCGGTGCTGGTGTTTTTAACCATACCGGCTACTATTGTGTCGCTGGGTTTATTTTTGCTGGTTATCAATGCGTTTATTATTGAAATAGCCGCCTGGATATTAAAGCCGGGATTTAATGTTTCTTCGTTTTGGCAGGCGTTGTTTTTTAGCATACTACTATCTATTACCAACAGCATATTCGAGCGGCTAACGGTGCGCAAAATACCCAAGGAGGATAACACCATGCAGGTGTTTGATAAGGATGGGAACAGGATAGCGTAAGCTTTTGTCCTTCCATCTTTGGGCGGCCTATATTCTATAGCTTTTACTTTTTTGGCTTGACCCAAAAAAGTAACAAAAAAGGTCAAGGCTGTGTGACTTTGGGCTAAAAATCATTTCGCAAACCTAAACTGCGTGAACTTGTGGCGCGTAGCAAATTTTACACGAACAAAGAAGTATAGTGCCGCGCCACTTCGAACAGCACGCAGTTCTTAACGGTTTTCTACATGATTTTTTTAACGCCCAAATTCACAAGGCCTTTCCTATTCGCTCAACCAATACAAACAGGCGGCTCCTACGGAGCGCAATGCCAACCTGCACTAAATCTCTACAAACAGACGACTCCTAACGGAGCGTAAAATGCATTTAGCACCGCGTAGCGGTCGCGTTTTTGTAGAAAAACAAATGCAAAAGTTATTGCGCTCAGTAGGAGCCGCCTGTTACCCCTCTACCTTTACACCTAAACTCATTGCCTGATTAACACCGGCTTACGCTCCTGTTTCTGCCATTTCCTTATCAGCCGTTTTCTTCTACATTCGTTTATCTTTTACGAACGCGATAACCATGAAAGTGAAATTCAGCTTTTCCCTTTGCCTCTGTCTTTTTGCCTTTTTTGTAAATGCCCAACATGCCGATATGTGCGGCAACGATAAAATGCTCCGCGATTTGTTTGCCAACGATGCGCAGGCCGCCCAGCGGTTTATGCAGCAGCGCGAGGCTATATTAAACTACCTGGATAATGATGTAAGCCGCGACGAAAGCCGTAATGTAATTATTACCATACCGGTGGTGTTTCATATTATACATGGCGGGCAAGCGCAGGGCGTGGGCACCAACATTACCGATGCGCAGGTATACTCGCAGCTGGAGGTACTGAACGAATGCTACCGCCTGCGCAATGCCGATACCTCCGCCATACCGGCCTGGTTTAACGACCGCAAGGCCGATGTGCAGATTGAGTTTTGCCTGGCGCAGTTTGATACTGCGGGCAACCCCTCTACCGGTATTACCCGCCACAACATTGCCAACACCAATAACTTTGATACCAATATAAAACCCAACACTCAGTGGGACCCTACCAAGTACTTAAATATATGGACCAGCAACCTGGCCTCGCCGCTGCTTGGCTATGCTACGCCACCGGGCCTTTTCCCTTTAAACCAGGATGGTGTAGTGCTGGATTACCGCCACGTGGGCAAGTACCCGGTAAACCCTAACCAGGGCACGCACGACCAGGGCCGCACCTGTGTGCACGAGGTGGGCCACTGGCTCAACCTGTTTCACGTGTTTCAGGATAGCTGTGTGGGCCTTACCCCACAAACCTGCAAATACCAGGGCGATTACATCTGCGATACGCCACCGGCCAAAGAGGCCACCTTTGGCCAGCCTAACCTGCTGCAAAACACCTGCACCGAAACTCCGGTAGATGAGCGCGACATGTGGATGAACTATATGGACTATGCCGACGATAACCAGCTGCACCTGTTTACCCGCGACCAGGCCGATGTAATACGCGCTACGCTGGCTACCTCGCGCCTGGGTATACTATCCAGCATGGGCTGCACGAATGAGAACAACGTGTTTGCGTATACCGGTAAGGTAACCGAGGCCGGCACCGCCAATGGTGTGGCCAATGCCAAGGTATTGTTTGATGGGCCTACCGATTTTGAAGCTGTTACCGATGGCAGCGGCAACTTTACCATACCTAACCTGATAGATGGCCTGTATGATGTGTATGCCGGTAAATGGGGCTATATGACCAACCAGTACAGCGTGCATACTACTTACTCGGCGGGTACTGCTGCCATTACCATACCTATAGAGAACCGCCACTACTACGATGATTTTTTATTTGACTATAGCTGGACCAAGAGCGCTACAGCTACGGCTGGTTTTTGGGTGCGCGCTATACCGGTAGGCACTTTTTACCAAAGCGAACTATCGAACCCCGAGCTGGATGTAACCAGCGATTACGGATTGAAATGCTACACCACCGGTAACGGCGGCGGCGGCGGCAGCACCGATGATATTGATAACGGCAGTGTAACGCTTATATCGCCCTCGATAGACCTGAGCGGCTTTACCGACCCTTATGTGCGCTACCTGCGTTGGTTTACCGATGGCGCGCAAAGCGGCAACACACCCGACGATAACATGACCTTTAAAATAAATAACGGCAGCGGTACCGCAGTAATTGAAAGTGTAACACCGGCTAATGGACCTGCCAATATGTGGACGGAGCGTATCTTCAGGCTGAACGATTTTACTACCCTGAGCAGCGATATGCGCTTTATAGTAGAGGTAAGCGACCTTACGGGAAGCAACCCTAATATAGTGGAGGGCGCGTTTGATAAATTTGAAATTAAAGAGGGAATAATATTAGGACTGAACGATGCCGTAGATGCCGATATGGCCGTATCTATTTACCCTAACCCGGGCAACGGTTTGCTGCATGTGCGCTATGCCCTTGGCAGCGGCGATAAGGCTACCCTAAAGGTGAGCAACCCACTGGGCGAACAAGTGGCGTATAAAGAAACTGCCAGCGCGCAGGGCACTATAAGCATAGACCTAGGCAACCAGCCTGCTGGTATTTACTTTGTAACGGTGCAGGGGCCACATTCAGAAAAAACCTTAAAATTTTTACTACAGCACTAAACCCGTACGTTATTTATACATCCTAGCTTTAGTTGGCATCGTAATTGAAAAACCACTTAAAAAGCCCATGTATATGAAAAACGTACTTCTGTTCCTGTTTATCGCCTTTGCTTTTTCATCGTGCAAAAACCTGGTGCCCTACACCGATAGCATGAAGAAAAAATACAACTGGGGCGAAAGTGAAATTAAGCGCATTCAGTTTTATGTATCGCACGATATAGTGCTGCACCGCGAGGCGCAGAAGGGAAGCACCGATATAGAAAAGGGTGTGATAAAAAATGTGCGCGGCCGAAAGGTAGACGAGATAATAATACCTGCCGGCACCAAAGGTATAGTAACCGAAATACCAAAGGAAAGCAAGCTGCTGGTAAGTTTTGAAACCGGCGACGACCGCTACTTAAGTTTTGGTGTAAACCCAAATGCCAGCGACCGTTATGTGCTACTGGCCAGCGACTGGAAAAACGAAATGGGCAAAGTGCACTATGCCGGCGATGAATATTACACCGACCCTGATAGCAAATATGCATCGCTACTGGTAGACCTGCGCAAAATTGAAAAGATGGAGGTGAAGCAGCGCATAGCCAAGGGAAGGAAGATACAGTAAGCATAACCAGGAATTGCTTCAGCGATTTTATATGAAGGAAGTAGCTATGGCCAACCATTTTTCAGTAGATTACCTATTAAAACAAAAAATGCCTCCCGGTCGGGAGGCATGACTATTATTTTTTACAGCAATATTGAAAACGACTTATGCTTTAAAGGGCCAGCGCTCCGTAACAACGGAAGTGCCCATTGGTGAGCGTTTTTGAATTGCCATTACTATCGTAAAGCTTGCAGGAAAAATTGCCCTCGAAAGTTGTATACACATTACCTGTTGTTCCTCTCGCAGTAATTTGGAAAGTACTGCCTGTTTGGCTGCCAGAGCTACTGCGCCATATCTTATTACTGGCATCGCGGAACATAATACTAGCCCCCTCACTTTGTGTAGCACCGCTGCTATACCCGTAAGTACCTGTAGCGTACATGGTATAAGCCTGGTTAGTAGTGCAGTATCCACCCGGCCAGTTTTTACACATATTAACCGAACCATATTCGTTACCGGTAGATATTGAATACCATAAGCCTCCGCCCCAAACAGCATTAGTATTAGCCGGATCGTTATACAAGCCATCTGCCCCGTGCATGCCCTGGGTCACCTGCCAGGTTTGACCATCAACCGTTCCAAACAGATAGAAGCCACTGGGAAGGGGAGCATCGGTAATTGTTACAGTGGCAGTACCAGTCGCTATATCCGCATTTGTGGCATTAGAAAGGGTTAGCGTGAACGTTTTGTTAGCATTGGCCACTCCATTCATTGCAGTAGGCACCGAAATAGTTTTAGATGTCTGTCCCGGGTTGAAAGTAAGAGTGCCCGATGCGCTGGTAAAATCAGTTCCGGAAACTGCTGTACCTGATACCGTAGCATATTGAACCGTAACAGCGTTTGTTGAAGATGCTGATAGCGTAACACTAATATTGGCTGTTGAACCTTCTGTTACACTGGCATTATTTACAGATACGGTAAGCGCATTTGAATTACCATCATCATCATTACAAGCGGGTAAAATTAGTGCTATGGCGATAAGAGTAATGAAAACAATAATGAAAGATGAATGGCGAAAAAGAGGAAAAGGGGAAGAGAAGTTTTTTTTCATGTGGGTATTTTTTTATATTAAATTATTTCTGCACAAAAATAAAAACGCCCCCGAATTTTTCGGAGGCGTTTTACCTATTTTCAAATTAAATCTTGTTGGAAATGCTTATTCTTAGTAGTTCCAAAGATCGTGCTCGTAGTTGAAGTTTTCATACTTCACACGGTCACTTTCAAGTAACGCATCGATACCTGTTGCGTATTCCTGAATGTTACGGTCGTGTACGTTGCTCTCTTTATAGATGTAGCTTTCGAAATTGCGGGCCTCGAATACATCTTCCCAGCTCATTCTTACAGCGTCGTTCTTAGGATTAAACACTTCATACTTTGCAAGAATAGGACGAAGATCAGGGTAATATACCCAGTACATGGTCATATCACCACGGTAGTTACCAGAAGCATCGAAATCTTCCATGATAGGGGCCATTCCGATAATGCGGCACATCATAGTAGATGTTTCCTCATCAAAGAACCAGTCTTCCTTAACACGGTATTTTACGATTTTATCCCAGGTAAGGTCGTTCTTTTGAATAACCTGCTCTTCTTCAAGAGTAATTGGGTTAATCTGCATTACGGTATCTATCCGGCTACCCAGTTTCTTTACATCCTCTACACTCATTACCTGCTTAAACTGGTCGGCATCTACTACTGATGGATCGTAAACCGTTAACTCGCCGTTTTTAGCAGCAGTATGGAAAATTTCAATCAGTGGCTGTTGAGGATACTTGAACGGTAAGTTCATTTTCTCACGCACATCAATCATTCTCCAAATACGCTTTGCCCAAAACACATCCGCTTCGCGAATGTAGTCGTAAGGTATTACGTCTTTTTCTTTAGTAGTAGTCTTTACCCATGCGCCATCTAGTGGCTCCTGAGCAAAAACAGAGCCTGCGAACATCATCAGGGCACCTGCAACTACAAATTTTCCTTTCTTAAACATGGTATCTTGTGTTTTAGATAATAGTAAATGCTATCTGACCCAGCTTACGAGGCTGCTTGTCTGGTCCTACAACTTTAATTTCGTCGATAAAGATGATATCCTTTGGCTTAGCACGGTCAAGGAAACCTTTCATGTTTGCGTTAAACAACGGGCCTTGCGTTTCTGCCTTGAAGATTTCACCCTTAGATGAATACACCATCTGGAAGCTGGTAACGGTAAATTTAGCATCGAAGTCGAAATCCTTCAACAATGCTACCAGACCGCTCTGCGCCTTGATAGTACCTGGCTGGGTGTTACCACCAAACAGTTTACCACCTAAAGATGGTTGAGGATCCGGAATACGCTTAATACGGAATTCTTCGGTACCCATAGCCTGAACCTTGCCATCAATTTTAGCAGAAACAGCTATGTTACATTTACCTACACCGGTAACGTTTGCAGTATACGTTCCATCAGAGTTTTTGGTAAGTGTACCAGAACCCTGTAATGAAGCGCTAACATCGCCGGCACCTACACCCGGAACAGATATTTTCATTGGGTTATCTACACCAATGTAAAGCACATTCATCTTGGTAGGAGAAACAACCACTGCTTTAGCAGCTACCTGGTAACCACCCTCGAAAGGATAGAAAGTGTAACCACCTACAGGGTTCTTAACACGGATAATACCGCCGTATTTTCTTTCGCCTACACCCGAACCACCTTGCTCTAATTTACCCATACCACCTTCAGCCTTAAGCATGCTGCTTTCGCTGTAACCCGGAGGTAGTGGATTTGGAGAGTCCATTTTATCATAGCTGCCATCAGGGTTTCTTTTGAAACCACCCAATGAACCTATGAATACTTCTGGTTGAGTATTGCTATTGAAAGCAGCAAGGAAGATATCAGCTTTGTAAGCCTGACCTTGCATGATGTAGCTTGAAGGGGCAATGATTTTTGCAGCAAGAGCGTCGAATTTAAAATCGGTTTCGCCGATTTTCTTAATCAAGTACTCAATAACCGCACCTTCTGAGCTTACTACGTCGTTCTGGAATTTAGAAAGGATAGTAACAGCAGCAGTAGTAGGTACGTGGCTGAAAGTTAGGTATTCCCATTTAGCACCTTCTTCGCCCTTTTTCTTAGGCGTTGGGGCATCCAGGGAAATCTTAAAGTTAGCTCTGTCTTTCTCGTCTACTAAAGCAAGAAGGTTTTTGCGTGCATCCAGTATTTTTTGCTGAAGCTCGCGACCGCGCTTTACTCCCGGGCCTTCTTCAACAAACATACGGGTAGCAATATCGATGTTATCGCGCTCAACTATATCTCCTGTTTCAGGATCAATACCTTTAGCTTGTTTAACCAATTCAACTTTGTAGCCTTCAAGCAAGGTAGTAAGTTCGGCACCTATTTTCTTAGCTTGTTGAGCCTTATCGTAAAACTGTTGGGCTTTCGCCTTATCTGTATCTAACTGCTTGTCAAACATCTTATAGATGCCTGCATTTTTTTCGCCTAACGAGCCGTTAGAGGTTTGTAAGCCTTCATTTACAAGTTTGAAGGCGTTCAGTACCTCTTGCGATACGTTCAAGGCGAGTAGGGCTGTCAACACGAGATACATCATGTTGATCATTTTCTGCCGCGGGGTTAATTTGCCACCTGCCATTTTTTTATTTTCTCATTTTTAGATTAAACAATCTTTACCACTACAAATTAAACTGATTTCATAGCAGAAAGCATGTTGCCATACACTGCATTCAATGAAGTTAAGTTCTTGTTTAACTGTACCAGGTTATCTTTGTACTTAACAGCATCTGTAGCAGTTTCAGAAAGTGCACTTGCAGCAGAGTTAAGGTTACCAAAGAATTTGTTCATGGCTTTCAGGTGATTGTTTGAATCCTGAAGTTCAAGCTCGTAAATAGCGTTAAGCTGAGAAAGATTCTTAACCATGGTCTGCACTTGCTCGTGATAAACCTTGGTATTTTCAGCACCTGCACCAATTTGAGTTACAGCAGTAGTAGCTGTAGCCGCAGCTTGTGCAAATGAGTTGATTTGTCCGGCTGCATTTTTCGCATTCTTAGAGAAATCGTTAGCAGCTACAGAAGCTTCAGTAAGGTCGTTCAGTTTGCTTACGCTATCGCCCAGGGTAGTAAAACCTTTGCCTAAGCTGTTGATCAAATCCGGGCCAACCTTAGCATCGCTAAGCATTTTATCTAACTGCTGAGTAAGCGGTTTCTGGTTTTTGTTTACCGGGCCTTCGCTTGCTAATTCAGGATATACTTTTTCCCACTCATACTCTGCATGCAAAGCCGACTGTGGTTCGAAACCTGAGATAATGAAGATAATAACCTCTGCGCCCATTCCCACGATAAGCATGATGTTGGCACCTGGCCAGTGCATGATTTTAAATAGGGCACCGGCGATTACGATGGCCGCGCCGAATGAATATGCGTAATTAAGTAATACCCGGGCACCTTTGGTTGTTAATGGATGCTGTTGTGCTGCCATGTTCTGTTTTTGTTTTTTAAGTTAGGGTTAAACAATAAAATAGTTAATAGTTATAAAGGAAAACTTATAATTAATTCGAACTGCTAAAAAGTGTAGAGGACAACTTACTTATTGGTCGGTAATATCGCGTCCTAAGAATGTAGTGATACAACGGAAACCTACATAAGACTTAGCTGAATCAGCATATTCCCAGTGGCGAGTGCCGGTTTCGATGTAGTAGCCGATATCTTTCCATGAACCACCACGGATAACTTTGCGTTTCATAGCTTCCGGTTCTGATTTCTCAGCATCGTAGCGAACATCCGGGTTAAGGTCATGAATGAAAGAGTAAGAGTTTTCGTAGAAAGCTGATGAAGTCCACTCAGCTACGTTACCTGCCATGCAGTATAAACCGTAATCATTTGGCCAGTAAGCATCGCCACGCACTGTGTAGAAACCACCATCTTCTGGATAGTTACCACGGCCTGGCTTAAAGTTAGCCAAGATACAGCCCTTTGAATTGCGAACGTAAGGACCACCCCATGGAAATGGTGCTAATTTTTTGCCGCCACGTGCAGCGTATTCCCACTCATGCTCTGTAGGTAAGCGGAAGATATCCATCAAAGGCTCGCCGCGAGGAGTTCTGTAATCTTCCCAAAGACGGGTTCTCCAGAAACAGAAAGCGTTTGCCATTGGCCATGAAACACCAACCACAGGATAATCATCAAATGCAGGGTGGTTGAAATAGTTACGGGTCATTGGCTCATTGTATGAGTAAGAGAAATCTCTAACCCAAACCAATGTATCGGGGTATACATCTACGTTTTCTTTGTGAATAAAGCTTGTTCTTGATTTACCTCTGTTTTTGGTTAAAGAAGCAGCTTTGTAATCGAACCACTCGTAGTCATACTTCAGCTTGCGCAGGTCAAGTTCTTTTTTGCCCCATACTCTTTCGTCTTCCGGTAAGTATATGTCTTCAAGAGCTTCGTTCTTGTTCTTTCCACTCCACTCAATTTGTTTGTTCCAGTCAAGGGTAGTTTTGCCACCGTCCGGATCATCTTTGGTATCGCCAAGTATAGCGTGTGCAACAGAGTCGCGCACATAATTGATGAACTGACGGTACTCGTTGTTGGTGATTTCGGTATCGTCCATATAGAAACCAACGATTGACACTTGCTTAGAGCGTGCCTGAAGCGAAGCGTTTACATCCTGATCGCTGGGACCAATATGCAAAACGCCTGATGGAATAAACACCATACCGTAAGGTGTTATTGGATTCCACTTCGGTCGCTCTAGTTCTCCGAGAAGCTGCCCGTTGTAACCCCCTTTACAACCTGCAACAAAAAGCAAAAGCGCGAGTGAAGCTTTGCTTAGAAGACCTTGTAAATTTTTCATGTGTGTTGTTTTGATAGTTTTCCCCTGTTTTTTTAAAGAGCGTAAATGTAATAAGATTTTGATTTTACAATAGTACTGAAAAAAAATTGTTTTTTGCGTCTGTTAAATACGAATTTTCTACTGCATTTGTTGCACCTTTTACAATACAACTTTAAACCTGTTTTAAACCTAATTATACCTTGGGTTGCGGTAAAAATACCCCCTGCTTTCTTTCTTTTTAAACGGATACCTGTAACTAAGCCCAATTTCGTGCGAACCAGTGTTGAATTTGGTAAGATACGAGAGGTTGGCATCGTACGAATAGGCCAATTGCACCCCCTTGTATTTAAAACCCAAAACTATGGCTAACGCATCAATCGTTTTTTTAGTATATCCTCTAAACGAAATTCCTGCAATGATATTGTTGATAATGGTGGTTGTAAGCCCAATGTCTACCTGTACTTTCTTTAAATCTGTTTTAACCATGGCACTGGGCATAAGCGAAAACTTCGGTGAAATCTGGAAGTCGTAGCCGCCGGTGAAAAACAGATTACGTGAAAAATTCAATTTTGTTTTGCCCCCGCTCTCGCTTTTTACCGCAGCCGAAGATAATGCAATATGGTTAAGACTGGCACCCGCAAAGTATTTTTCGCTGTTGAAATAAATACCGAATGAAAAATCGGGTGCAATGCCTTGCTGCAAACTATTAGGCAAAAAGTTGTCGTTATGATTTACCCCACCGTTATAATCGCCTTCGGGTGCGCGAAGTTTATCGCCGGCAATAGAGGTTTGAATAAACCCAGCGCCAATACCTATACCCATTTTGCCCCACTTGAATTTTTTTCGGTAATCGTAGTTAAGCGCCACATAGGTAGAGCGCTGAAAACCAATAAGGTCGTTAATGGCTGTAAGCCCTATGCCCGAACTGATGGCATCGATGGGGGCGTTAATATTTAGACCCTGGGTGGCAATATAGCGGTTAGCAATAGACACATACTGGCTGCGGTGAATGGCTGAAACTTCGAGCCCATCGTAGTGGCCTGCATAAGCCGGGTTAAACAAATAGCGGTTAAACATAAACTGCGTAAACTGCGGCTCGGATTGCGCATTTAAACAGGTATGCCAAAGGGTTACAGAAAAAAATAGCAGGATATACCTGCATAGCTTGTTCACAGAATGAAAATAGTGCTTTCTAATTAAGTTGCAATGAGATACGCGTTTTTAACTGATTTAGGAACGTTTGGCGCAAATTGGCCCAAAGCCATTTCTAATTAAAAACTAATGCTTAAAACACGCTTAAAAGCCATTTGGGGGCCGTTTAAACGCCGGCAGAACAAAATTCAACCTCTTACATCTTCCATAAATCGCCCCAAAGGCGCTGGCCGCCATCTATGTAAACAGTTTCGCCGGTAATGTATTGGGCCATAGGACTACATAGAAAAACTGTAAGCCAGCCTACCTCCTCGGTGGTTCCTAACTTTTGCGCGGGTATGGTTACCTCTACGTTATGCAAAAACTCGGGCGGATATTGGTCAAGACCGGTGCTTTTGATAATACCGGGAGCCACCGCGTTTATGTTTATGCCGTATTTACTCCACTCTACCGCAAGGGTTTTTGTTAGATTCTCTACGCCCGCGCGGGCAGCACCGGTATGAGCCATGCCCGGAAAGCCACGAAACATATTGGCTATAATATTTACAATGGTGCCCTTTTTCGCAGGTATAAAAAAATGTTTAGCCATGGTTTGGGTCACATAGAAAGTACCGTTAAGGTTGTTATTGATAACCGCGTTCCAGCCTTTGAAAGAAATATCCTCGGCAGGAGATGGAAACTGCCCACCGGCATTATTTACCAATATATCCAGCTTGCCTTCCGTAGCTTTTATGCTTTGGGCCAGTTGTTCAATCTGTTCTGCCTCGCGGATATCTAAAACCGCATAGCGCACATTACCAAAAGCAGATAGCTTTTCGGTAGCTGCTATCAGCCTTTCTTCTTTGCGCGAAGAGATAATGACCTTAGCACCTAACTGCAACAGTTGTTGTGCAATAGCAAAACCAATACCGCTGCCGCCACCCGTTACCAGGGCAACTTTATCTTTGAATAAATCTGCTTTAAACATGTTATGAGTGGATGATAAATGGTTAGTAGAAATTAGTTAGCGGCTTTTGCCAATGGCTTATTTAGCATAGCCCGTGTTTCGTCTATGCTGGCCACTTCTTTGCCCATCATACGCACAAGCTTAGCAGCAGCTTCAATCAATTCGCCATTGCTTTTTGCCATTTCGCCTTCGGGTAAGTAAAAGTTATCCTCCAGCCCCGCACGTATGTTACCATCAATTGTAATTGCCGCAGCAATAGCCTGCCATTGCTTGCGGCCAATACCTATAACCTGCCAGTGCGAACCTGCCGGTACGCTGGCGGCCTGGTGTAATAAGTTTTTAGTTGAGATTGGAATGCCGCCCAGCACGCCCATTACAAAACTGAATACATAAGGTTTTTGTAAAAGGCCCATATCTATCAGCGGGTTGGCGTTGTTTATGTGGCCGTTATCAAACACTTCCATTTCGGGTATGGTGCCGGCCTCTTTCATTTTCTCCAGGTAAAACTGGATGTCGGAAAAAGGATTTTGAAAAACAAAATCGTGGTAGAAAGATTTGGTTTTGGATGAGTAGATGCCGTAGTTCATGCTACCCATATTAAGCGCAGCCATATCGGGTTTTAAAGCTGTAATGTGCTGAATGCGCTCTTCGCGGCTAAGGCCCACCGCACCGGTGCTATAGTTAATAATAGCAGTAGGGCAAAGCAGCCTAACCTCCTCCCCTATCTGGCGATAAGTTTCAATATCGTAAGCCGGAGCGCCATCGTTTTGGCGCGCATGTATATGCAGAATACTGGCACCGGCATCTACCGCACGTTTGCCTTCCAGCGCAATTTCCTTTGGCGTATAGGGTATATAGGGGCACTGTGCGCGGGTAGCCAATACACCGGTTAATGATGCTGTGATTACGATTTTGTTTGCCATGTGTGAGTATTAAGTAGTTAGTATTGAGTAATGAGATTAATACATTAAAACAAATTATCCTTTCCAGATTGGTTTACGTTTTTCTGCAAATGCCTGAAGACCTTCAGCGGCATCTTCGGTTTGTATGCACTCGCCCAGCATTTGCTTTAAATATTTATGCGCTTCATCGGCGGGTGTACGCTTAAGGTTATCAAAGGCCTCGAGGCCTAAGCGGATAGCCGATGGCGAATATTGGAAGATTTCATTTACCAGTGCCTGTACCTCTTCGTTCAGTGCAGCTGGCTCTACCACTTTGCTTACCAGGCCAGCCTTTTCGGCTTCGGCAGCATTTAATGTTCTGGCACGTATACAAAAATCCAATACTGCGCGCGGAGGCATTATCTGCAACAGGCTCTGCATTACCTGAAATGGGAACAAGCCCCTTTTTACTTCGGGTAAACTAAACGTAGCGTTTGATGAAGCCACCACATGCGTGCAGCCACAGACGATAAGAAACCCACCAGCAAATACGGGAGCATGCACGCGGGCAATACAAGGTTTGTGCAAGGCATTAAATACATCGCCTATTACTACTTCTTTGGTGGCCTGCGGCACAGTAGACGTTGTTTCTTCGGTAACACCAGAAAAGGCTTTTAAATCGGCACCGGCGCAAAACACGTCGCCCGCAGCTGCAATTACCACCGCCCATGTATCGCGATTTTGTGCGGCATAGGTTAAGGCATAAGCCAACTCGTTGAATAATACGGGGTTAAGCGCATTCTTTTTTTCAGGGCGATTAAGGGTTAGCGTAAGTAAATGGTCTTTTTCTTCTATAAGTAAATGCGCGAAGGTTTGATTTTTAAACTCGTGCAATTGGTCGGATGTATAAAGCATGTCTTCCTGTTTTTTGGATGTTGGGTTTTGCTAAAGTAAAAAGTTTGAAATAACAAGGAACATGATTTATTTAAGGCCTAACTTAGTGTTTTAAAACCTACTAATGGCCACAGAAAACGAAAAGCTATATCTCTTCTGCATTTTATTAGGCTGTACCCCAAAAGGACGCTATACCGAACAACATGATGTGATGTTTGGTGTGGCTAAAAGTGTGGATGAACTTTATGGCGAGATGAAATTGTTTTGGCACAAGCCAATGATAGCTGACGTGAGTAAAGCAGTTAAAAAAGCACTGCCGGGTTTTGATGCCACAACATTTGGCAATAACTTGTTGCAAACGTTAGCACAGCGCGATAGAGTGCATATTGATGCGTGGATGAAGGTAGAATATGCCGGCGGCTACAAAATCGCACTACAGAAAAAGAGCAGTGAAGTAAAAGACGAAACACTAAAACTATACTTTGTAAACCTGGGCGGTTATAAAGAGGGTGAGTTTGAGGAGTTTCATAAAAAACTTTTTGTGGTGGCAGCCGGTGTAACCGATTCCGTAGCGCAATTGCGCAACCACCCATTTATGAAACAGCACACACCCCAAACGTTAGGCACTAAGGCCAAAGCACACTTTGATGATAAACATAAAATTGAGTTTGAGGCAGATGATATTGTTTGCGTAGCAGATACCCTTGGCGATTATGAAATAGTACTGGAGCCAATTGCCATACCCGGCGAAAATGAAACTATGATAGGGTATGTCCCTTTAAACTATAAGGAATAAAAAAATCCCCGGTGCTGTGGGCTGGCACCGGGGATATATAAACCAAATTAACGTTTACTTACGGACAGGTAATGGCATCAAACTGCGGGGCTCCGGCGTTTGTCACCGTCATACGCCAGCAAGTGCCGTTAGGAGATTTCATGATAACTCCCCTTCCTGTATTTTCGATATATACATCGCCGCTGGTAACGTGTACCATAGCTTTAGGTGCTGTGTTGCCAAAGCCCATATAACCCTGGTAATTGATAGCTATTTTATCGCTATTGCCAAACTGAATACGCAACAAATCTTCCGAATCATCGCCAAAAGCAATTAAGGCATCTTTACGGTTGGTGCCGTAATCTCTAAGCCCTACAAAAAGCCCGTCAGATTCGTTGAGCACAGTTAACCCGTACAGGTTAGTGTTAGTTTGTCCCAACGGATAGCTTGATATGCTGGGCGGCACACCTACCGAAAGCCACTTGTGGTCGCGATCGCCATAATTTCCGGCATGTACCATACCCAGGCTACCGCTGTTTATAAACAGTTTTTCGGACGGAGAACTAGTACCAATACCCACACTGCCCGAGTTGGCATTGTAAATATGGGTGCCGTTGGTAGACCATGTAGTACCACCCGGAGTAACACTTAAATTACCGCTGGCATCTACCGTTAACAAACCACTGGCATAGTTACGCAGCCTTACAGTACCTGACACATCAAGTTTTGCAGTCGGGCTGGTGGTACCTATACCTACATTACCGGCACTAGGCTGTATTACGGTGCCACTTTTGCCGTAAGACGAACCACCATCTATTATAATACCCGTAACCCAGTTTAGCTTTAACTGCTGATAATCGGGGCTGCTCCACGCGCCGGTAGTGCGAAAAATACCGTACTCACTTCCGTTGTTCCAAAACATGCCCACCTCTGCGGCAGTAGTGGTACCCACATTATTACCAAATGTAATTTGGCCGGTGGTAGATAAATCTAATGAGCGCTGCGGGCTGTTAGTACCTATACCTATGCGGCCGGGGGTAATTAAATTTCCGGCAGAGGTACTGTTGGCCCCCGCATAACTGCCTAAAGCCATACTACCGTTTACATCTAATGTGTTTACCGGTGTACCGGTACCTATACCTACAGTGGCTGCACCACTTGTGCCTGCTATAGTAACCTTACCGCCCGTGGGCTGCATACTTATGCCGCTTTTACCATAGCCTGTGCCGCCATCCAGAATAAGCCCGGTAATCCAGCGCATTTTTAGCTGCTGGTAATCGGGGCCAGACCATCCACCCACAGTGCGGTAAAGACCATAATCGTTTCCACCGTTCCAGAATATACCTACCTCGGTAGTGGTGGTGGTTCCTGCATTGTCGCCAAAGGTAATTTGTCCGTTAGTTGATAAATCCAGCGAGCGTATTGGGTTTGTGGTACCAATACCAATACGGCCCGGTGTAATGATATAGCCCGACGAGGTACCGTTAGTACCTGCATAACTGCCTAGAGCCATACTGCCGTTTACATCTAATGTGTTTACGGGTGTTGTAGTGCTTAAGCCTACATAGCCGTTTGATTTTACAAATATCCTGTCGCTACCATTAAATTGGAAACGGAGATTATCATCGCCATCATCGCCCCAGTTAAGCAAGGCATCTTTACGATTGCTGCCATAATCGCGAAGTCCTACAAAAAAACCATCGGACTCCCAGCTATTCATAAGTCCCTGCGCAGTGCCTGAGGATAAGAAACTTGTAGTATAACCTATAACTGAAGATGGAGAAGCACCATAACTACCCTGGCTAAACTGACCGATGCTACCGTTAACAAGCAGCTTTTCGCCAACAGATGTAGTGCCAATGCTTACATTACCGGTATTGCTGTTGTAGATATTAGTACCGCTGGTTACCCACTGGCTGGCTGCGGGCGGAGCCTGCCATGTAGCATTGCCACTTGCATCGCTGGTAAGTATGTAGGTGTTTGATGCCCCATTGGTCATTTGGAAGGTTGAAGTTTGCAGCGAAGTGGTTTTGGTACTACCATTCACTTCTAATTTAGCCGATGGGTTAGTAGTACCTATACCTACATTACCGGTAACACCGCCGACCGCCTGTAGCGTAAGATGCGACGAACCTTTTGCCATTATGTTCAACTCCTGGTTGGTGTTGTAGCCGGTAGCATATATAGTATTGTACCCAAAACCTATACCCTGGCTGTGGCCGTCATGCCTGAACTCTACCCCGCCATCGTAGCCCTGGCCGCTACCATTGTTACTCATTACATAGAGCTCTTTACCATCATCGTAGCTACCCGGTGTGCCACCCGACATTACAAGTAAACGAGCATCGGCAGTAGCCCCACCAATTGTGGTGTTGCCGTAAATAGATGAGGTACTATGAGCATCGAAAGCGCCGGCAACCCGCGCTGTTCCGTTTACATCAAGTTTGTAAGCCGGGCCCGTGGTGCCTATACCCACATTACCTGTGGCACCGCCATGGGCTTGTAAAGTAAGATGTGCGTTCCCTTTGGCAATCAGGTTAAGGTCCTGATTGGTGTTATAACCGGTAGCATAAATTGTAGTGTAACCGAACCCGATACCCTGACTATTGCTACCATGTCTGAACTCGGCAAAGCCGTCGTATGTTTGTCCCGAGCCACCGTTAAATCCAACATACAAGCCCTTGCTATCATCATAAGTGCCCGGGTTACTTCCATCTGTTACGGTTAGCCTTGCATCTGGTGTGGTGCCTATGCCCATGCGGGTTCCTACAATTCCGGTACCCGAAATATTAAAGTTAGATGAACTCTGTTGTGAAGTAGTGTTTTGAATGAATCCATTGCCCCCTTCCTGCGCAGTACCTCCGCCGGCGGTCCAGGTTTGGCCTAACTTTAAAGTGATTCCGGTACCTAACCTTAAGGTGTTATCGTCGCCATTGCGTATGGCCAGCAACAGCCAGTTTTCAGGTACAGTTAATCCTCCGGTATATTGCACTACCCTGAAGTTGGAGGGCAAAGAGGCATTGTTGTTACCAACTGGCAGAATATAATATAATGCCTGCCATGAGTTTAAAGGTATACCACCAGCAGTAACGCTGGTATTGCCTGCACCACCATCGCCAGTAATAACCGTATTAACTGCAGGAACTTCGATATCGAAGTAACCGCTGCCGGCAAAATGGCTTCCTCTGCCATTGGAGATAACAATAAACCGGGTTGTCCAGCGCAACTCGCCACTGCTGTTATATGTTATATTGCCCCCACCGGTTACATTGGTTTGCGCCTTTAGCGCCTCGGCGTAAGCAGCACTTATAGCTACGGTTGGGTTACCTGAAACCCCATTGCCATTGGTTATATCTATTTGATTGGTAGTACCGGTTATGGTACGGGCATTGCTTACCACATTGCCGCTACCATCTACCGCTACCAGGCCGTTGGTTAAACCCGCCAGCGGAGATGCCGGCCTTGGCTGCCAGGTACCATTACCGCTGCCGTCGCTGGTAAGTATATAATTGTTTACTGCCCCATTGGCCATTTGAAAATTGGTAGTAAGTAAGCTGGTAGTACGGCTGGTGCCGTTTACATCCAGCTTATACGCCGGTGAGGTAGTGCCTATACCTACATTACCGCCTGGGTTAATAAACATTACATCGCTGCCCATAAACTGAAAGCGCAGGTTATCGTTACCATCATCGCCCCAGTTTAAAAGGGCATCTTTGCGATTGCCGCCATAATCTTTAAGGCCTACAAAGAAGCCATCGGTATCCCAGTTGTACATAGTACCCAATGCAGTGCCCGAGCCATAGTAACCACCGGTGTACCCCAGTGTAGACCAGGCACTCGATACGTTTTGATAAGTACCTGAAGTAAGTTGCCCAATATTGCCACCTACTACTAATTTCTCGGCCGGACTTGTTTCGCCTATGCCAACATTGCCGCCGTTGTTATATATATTGCTGCTGTTAACTATCCATGTACTACCGTTCCAGTAAGGGGTATTACCGGCAGTATTGCCGGCAGAGAGCAAGCCTGTAGCACCAGTGGCACCCGTAATACCCTGTGCTCCGGTAGGGCCGGTTATACCTTGTGCACCTGTACTACCCTGGGCACCCGTTGCCCCCTGTATACCTTGAATACCTGTAGGACCGTCAGCGCCCGTTACTCCCTGCTCACCCTGGGCACCGGTTATACCCTGCGCGCCAGTAGGGCCGGTTACACCCTGTATGCCCTGCACGCCTTGAGAACCCGTAGGGCCTTGTTCACCTGTTACCCCCTGCTCACCCTGAGCACCAGTAACACCCTGTATACCTTGCGCGCCGGTAGGTCCAGTGACACCTTGTATACCCTGAATGCCTTGAGAACCCGTAGGGCCTGTTCGACCTGTAGGGCCGGTATTTCCTACCAAGCCCTGCGCCCCGGTAGGCCCTTGCAAGCCGGTGGGCCCAGTAGGTCCCGTTTCGCCCTGCGCACCAGGAAAACCCTGCATACCCTGAGGGCCAGTATTACCTTGCACACCCTGAACGCCTTGTATACCTTCCGGACCAAACTCGCCGGTAGGCCCCCTTAAACCTTCGGGGCCTGTAGCACCTGTTGGTCCGGTTTCTCCTACAGCACCAGTAGCACCTACTTCGCCCGTGGCACCTGTATCACCTTTTACACCTTGTATGCCCTGAGGACCTGTAGGACCAATTTCACCCTGGGCACCAGTAATACCTTGAATACCCTGGGCACCGGTAGCACCTATTTCGCCAGTTGCGCCGGTATCACCTTTAACACCTTGTACACCTTGAGCACCGGTAGGACCAACTTCGCCTTGTGCACCAGTAATACCTTGAATACCCTGTGGACCAGTAGCGCCTACTTCGCCCGTAGCACCCGTATCGCCTTTTATACCCTGAATCCCCTGGGCACCGGTAGGACCAACTTCGCCCTGTGCGCCGGTAATACCTTGAATACCCTGTGGACCGGTAGGACCCACTTCACCGGTTGCGCCGGTATCGCCTTTTATACCCTGAATACCCTGAGCACCGGTAGGACCAACTTCGCCCTGTGCTCCGGTAATACCTTGAATACCCTGTGGGCCGGTAGCACCCACTTCACCAGTTGCGCCGGTATCGCCTTTTATACCCTGAAT
>DATGWP010000058.1:0-12011 GCA_035299425.1 Chitinophagales bacterium
GGCTATACAATACAAGCAGGGCAAAATGTATTGCCACCAGTTGCTTACCAACGTTACGGCCCTGAGTAGCAAAGACAGCGCCTGTCAGCCTAAATTTTTCAGGATAGTGTCGCTGCCCAATCACCATTTGGTAGAGGTAAAATATTATGGCAAGTGGGTGGCGGTAGACCCTAATGGGAGTTCGCCGGGCTTAACGTTTAAAGCACCTAACGGCAGCTATTTTTCTACTGCCGACCTGCTGAACGATACCAACCGGGTAGTGCCCGATTACAGCCTGGTAAATGTGCGTGGCGATGTGCTTTACAGGCCGGTGCCCGGCGATAGCAGCCGCTACCGCCGCTTGTTTGATAACCGAGAAGTAACAGCTACTTCTTTTCAGCCGAAGCCGATACGCAATATTACCGGAGAGGTTATTCTGCCGCCGGGTGGAGCCATGGTGTTTACGTACACCAATGGACTCTCGATAGATACCTCTACCGCCGAGGGTAAAAAATATGTAAGTAAGTTAATGAGCCTGCAGGCAAAATGTAGCCCGGTAACGCCGGCATATTGCGATTCGTTTTTAAACCTGATAGCGCTGCGCGAAGGTATTTCCGTGACAGAGGCAAAGGATGCCATTTATGCCGGTAAAATTGTGTTTTACAATGGTGCCCCTAATTTTGCGCCGTTTTACTACGAGGGGGCCGATAATTTTCCTTTTCACCCCACCTTGCAGTTGTTGGTGCCGGCACACAGCGAGCCGCTGGTGCTTGGCCGCGATTTAAGAGCGCCGTTTTTGCTGCTCGATTCTACTTTCTCGCTCTGGAGCAATAAAGAGATTCCGTCGATTGACCAGGACAGGATTAAATACCTGCATAACGGCGAAATACGGGCAGCTGATGCTACGCAAAGTATATTAACCACCATAAACCTGAATGCGATAAACTGGCTGGGAGGCCTTACCATAGACCCACTGGGCGAGGCAGATAAGCTGGTAATTACACGCAAGCGGTTTAAAAGCAAGCCGGGCGGTGCAGTTACCACCAGCAGCACAATATCGGCGGGTGTGTCAAACTTTATTGCCCCGCGGATTGTTAAGAATAAATAAGCATACAAAAGCAACCAAAACGGACTAATTTATCTCTATAAAAGTCTACTATTTTAAATTTAAATGCTTTCACCCATATTCGCCGTGCGCAAAATGTTATCCATGCAAAAAAGACTTCTACTCTTAACCCTCACAATTTTTGCTTTTACCTTTTCAAATGCACAACCTTTTGGTTGCGATATACAAACTATACGTAGTCAATTTGTTGCCCGGGGTTATACCGAACTACAAGGTGTGGTTGGGCAACCCTGCAGTATGTATTTTATAAACCCTGCTTCGCAGGATGCTAATCAATCGGAGGCTGATGCACAGCAACTGGGCGCGCACCTGGTAGTATTTAACGATGCTGCCGAAAACAATGCCGTAGTAGCGGCGCTGAATGCTTCGGGTGTAATTTCATCGGTAGCGGCAGTTTGGGTGGGATATACGGATAATGCTAATGAGGGCACCTGGGTTACACTGGATGGCACACCTATGAGTTACCTTAATTGGGCCAGCGGCGAACCTAACAACAATGGGCAGGCCAGCAGCTGCTGCGGTATACCAGATTGGTTGGGCGGCTGTCAAAGCAATGAAGCATGGCGTTGCCAGTACGGAGAAGACTGCGCCCAGATATATTCATCGGGACAGTGGAACGATTTACCTTGTAACCGCAATAGTGTTTCGGTTATAGAAGTTAACCTTTGTCCGCAAATAACTACCAATGTGCCACCACAGCCTGTTTGTGCCAATTACCAGACACACGCATCGGCTACCACCGTGTTAGGGTCTTCGCCTTACAGTTATGTATGGAACGAACTGCCATCGGGGACGCAGATTGCCACTACCTCGGGTATAAATATTACACCTACGGGTACTACTTCTTACCAGGTAAAAGTAACCGATAGATGGGGCTGCTACTCTCTGGATACGGCTGTAATCACTGCGCAGGTATGCACCGGCCCTCCGGGATGTGACCTTACTGCATTGCGTACCGCTTTTGTTCAACAAAACGGTTACCAGGAGTTGAATGGTGTAGTCGGCCAGCCTTGCAGCTTGTATTTTATCAATACACAGTCGCAGAATGCTAACAACAGCGAGGCAGATGCCCGTGCTTTAGGCGCGCACTTAGTAGTGTTTAACGATGCTGCAGAGAACACAGCAGTGGTAAATGCGCTGAATGCTGCCGGTGTTATATCGGGGGTAGATGCTGTATGGCTGGGCTACACCGACCAGGCATCAGAAGGCAACTGGGTAACCTTAGATGGTACTCCTATGAGTTACCTTAACTGGGCCGGTGGCGAACCTAATAACAACGGACAGGGTGCAAGCTGCTGTAGTTTTCCCGATTGGTTGGGCGGTTGCTCAAGCAGCAATTCATTTCAATGCGCCAATGGCGAAGACTGTGTGCAGATATACTCATCCGGCACCTGGAACGACCTTCCATGCACCCGTAACAGCGTATCGGTAATTGAGGTTAACCTCTGCCCTGTAATTTCGGCCAATGCCGATGTTACGCAATGTGCAGGCAACCCCATAGCCCTTAATGCTACCACTTTGTCGGGTTCAACCCCTTATACGTATACCTGGAACCCGGGCAACTCAAGCACTAACCCTTATAACGTAAACCCTGCAGTAACTACTCAGTATGAAGTAACGGTGCTGGACCGTTGGGGTTGTTTTGACATAGACACAGTAAATGTGACTATCAACGGTGGAGGAATACAGTCATTTACAGTTTACCCTAATCCGGTTTGTATTAACCGTACTACAGCGGTTACTTATACGGGTACCGGCTCCCCATCAGCTACATATACCTGGGGGTTTGATGGTGCTACAGTAGTAAGCGGAAGCGGACAAGGGCCTTATGAAATTATGTGGACTACCGGCGGTACAAAAACAGTTACGCTGGATGTAAATGATAACGGCTGCATATCGCAGCAGATATCGCAGCAGGTTACCATAAATAATAACCCGGTAGCTAATGCGGGGCCCGATATTACGGTATGCTCGGGCGGTTCGGTGCAGTTAGGCACAGCCAATACACCGGGTTACGAGTATCAGTGGTTCCCGGCCAACGGATTGAATAACGATTCAATTTCTAACCCGGTACTTACCACAGCACCTAACCTGACCGGTGCGCCGGTAACGGTGTCTTATGCTGTAGCGGTTACCCAGTTTGCGTGTTATAATACCGATACGGTTAATGTAACGGTTAATCCACCATCGGCTACCACTATCAGCGCAAACGGGCCTATACCTGTGTGTGCAGGTGGCAGTGTTACCCTGGTTACCGATACGCCTTATGTGGCTTACCTGTGGAGCGATACTACCAATGCCAGCACCCTTACGGCAACTGCGCCGGGCAGTTTTTTTGTAGCTACAGTAGCCGCCAATGGTTGTCAGTACATAAGCAATACCATCAATGTAACTTACGCTGCCCCGGTACCGGCCTCTATCAGCGGAGGGCCAATACCGGTATGTGCAGGTGGTAATGTAACATTGGTTTCTGATTCAACTTTTGTTTCGTATTTGTGGAGCGATAACAGCACCGGAAATTCTGTGAATGTTACCCAGCCGGGTAGCTATTTTATGGAAGGTACCGATGCCAATGGCTGCGAATATATGAGCAATACCATCAACGTTACATTTGCCCCACCAGCGGCTACAACTATTAGTGCCGATAATACCATACCGGTGTGTGCAGGGGGCAACATAAACCTGATTGCCGATTCAGTTTTTGTGCAATACCAGTGGAGTGATAACAGCGCTGGCACTTCTATCAATGTAACCGCACCGGGTAATTATTCCCTTAACGGAACTGCCGCTAACGGCTGCCAGTTTACCAGCAATATCATCAACGTTACATTTAACCCGCCGGCACCAACCACCATTACCGCTGGCGGCCCGGTTAGTTTCTGCCCGGGTGGTAGTGTAACCCTTACCAGCGATTCGGTGTTTACTTCTTATTTATGGAGCGAAGGCAGCACTACCAATGCTATTACCGTATCGCAAACAGGCGCTTATACTATGAGCGGTACCGGTGCGGGTGGCTGCCAGTATGCCAGCAATACCATTAACGTAACCCAGAACCCTAACCCGGTACTGGCGCTGGCCTCATCGGCAGATGAAACCTGTTTTGGTGACGGCGATGGAAGCATAACCGTAAATGCCACAACCGGTACCCCGGTATATAACTATGTATGGAGCGATGCACAAACCGGTGCAACAGCCTCGGGCCTTTCGGCAGGCAGTTACGATGTTACGGTTACCGATGCCAACCAGTGCAGCGCTACCGGCTCGTATGCTATCAGCACACCGGCCGAGTTGTTACTTGCCCTTAATACCTTAACCGATGCAAGCTGTTTCCAGTTTACCGATGGTAGCGTAACTATTGATGTTACCGGTGGTACAACCCCATACAGCTATGCATGGAGCAACGGTACAGGAGGTTCTTCATTACAGGCAGTAGGTGCGGGCAATTACAATGTAACTGTTTCTGATGCGCAGAATTGCTCGGTTAGCTCCACCTTTACTGTAGCCGAGCCACCACAAATAACATTTGCCTCGCTGGTATTTGATACTATACAGTTTGGAACTACCGTGCAGCTTAATTTAGATGTGCAGCCTGCCGGTGGTGCTTACACCTATAGCTGGAACCCCGGTAACTATTTAAGTTGCACCAATTGTAGCGGCCCTTATTTCTCGGCTGTGCGCAGTATGCAATATGATATTACTGTGGCAGATGCAGGTGGTTGTACCGTAACAGGTACCGTAAAGGCCAATGTAAAATCAGACAAGCCTTTCTTTATACCAAACGTATTTACGCCTAACAATGACCTGGTGAATGATGTGTTTTATGTATATGCCAATGGTACGGTTTATTACCACATAAGCATATTTAACCGCTGGGGCGAAAAGGTATATGAATCGAACAACATAACCGATGGATGGGATGGTACCTACGGCGGCAAACCATCGTATGCCGGTATCTATACGTATGTGGTAGAACTTAACTTTTTAGATAGCGAAACAAGAAAGTATATCGGCAGCTTTACGCTGATGAGATAGGGGAGTAGAGACTATAGAAACAGCAATCAAATTACAAAAACGCAATCGTATCTACGGTTGCGTTTTATTTTTTAGGAAAGCGCATTTTGTATTCTACATCCACTATGCCTTTCGATATCTTATCCAACCGGCCTTTAAGCAAGCTGCGCTTAAGCGGCTTAAGGTGGTCTATAAACAGTTTGCCCTCTATGTGGTCGTACTCGTGCTGAATTACGCGGGCAGTCATTCCGTCAAACTCTTTGGTGTGCTTCTTAAATTTCTGGTCGTAGTATTCAATCTTCAGCTTTGCCTTGCGGTTTACATCTTCGCGTATGTTGGGTATGCTGAGGCAGCCTTCTTCATAAGCCCATTCTTTACCTAACTCTTCCAGTATTCTGGCATTGATAAACACCTCGCGGATGCCTTCGTTTTTTTCGTCCTCATCATACATACGGGTAGAGTCGATTACAAACAAACGGATTGACTTGTTTATTTGCGGAGCGGCCAGGCCCACGCCTTTGCTTTTCTCCATGGTTTCAAACATGTCGTCAATCAGCTTATCCAGTTCGGGATAGTTTTTGTCAATCTCAACTGCTACTTTTCTCAACACCGGGTCGCCATAGGCTACAATAGGAAATACCATTACTTGATTTTAGATTTAGTGGGGCAAATAAAATACAAATTAGGTAAATGCGGTAAAGGCAAATACAGTTGCCACGAATGCACGAAGAAATGCAAAAATGAAAGGAATGATTTGAGGGAGCTTATATAGTAGCAGTTGCTATCTCTTCATCTCGAGAAAGCTTTGCAGAATGATATTAGCCGAGATGGCATCAATGTTCCCTTTCTTTTTCCGTTCCTTTTTGTTTACTCCGCTCATAAGCAGGGTTTGCGAGGCTATGCGCGAGGTAAAACTCTCATCAATTTTATGCACCGGCTTTTCGGGGTATAGTTTATTAAGCTCGGCTATAAACTTATCTATGTGTACTACCACTTCATTTTCTGAGTGGCCGTGTGCAAAGGGGTAGCCCACTACAAAGGCTTCTACATCTTCCTGCAGGCAATACTGCTTTATAAAAGGAAAGATTTTATAATTATCCACCGTTTCAAGCGTATTGGCAATTATCTGTAAAGGGTCGGTAACTGCTACCCCTATTCTGCGTAAGCCGAAATCGAAAGCTAAGATGCGTGCCATGGGTAGTAGAGAGTATTGAGTAGTTAGTATTGAGATAAATACAGGAAACAACCTGTAAGTTATTTATCCTTTGGTATAACAGTGGACTTTACGGTAAGCACAATTTTATCGGGTTTGGTATTGCATGTTACGGTTACATTTTTTTCGTTCTCACCCTTTTTGCCGTTGCTATCAAACCTTACTGCTATTTCGCCGCTTTCGCCAGGTGCTATAGGGTCGCGTGGCCAGGTGGGTACAGTGCAGCCACATGAGCCCTGTGCATCGCTAATTAGCAGCAATGCCTTGCCTGTATTGGTGAATTTAAAAACAGTATTCACTATTTCTCCTTCGTTTATCCTGCCAAAATCGTGAACTATTTTATTGAATTTAACCGTAGTAGGTTCCGGCTGGTTATCCGATTTTCCTTTCAGCGGGTCGGTGTTGGGGTTATCAAATGGGCTTGGTTCGGCATCCTTTGGTTTTGTTTCCCCTACCGGTGCCGTGCTTACCGCTTCTTTTTCGGCTACAATAGTTTCTACTTTTTTGTTCAGCGTATAATTCTGATAACCTAAAAATGCGACTACGCCCACTAAAATTACCAATACAGCAATACCTATTTTGTTATTCATTCCGTACTTAAATTTTGTGCGAAGATAAACTCTGCCGCCATATACAAAGCCGTGTTGGAAAATTTTACAGAACCATGACTGTTGAAGAAATACTATTTACAGGCCCCACCTTGGTAGCGGGTCAATATCCTGCGTAGTAAATTCATGGTTTAAAAATTTATAGTGCGCCGCTATGGCTATCATGGCGGCGTTATCGGTGCAGTATTCAAATTTGGGTATGTGCGCTTTCCAGTTATTCTTTTCGCCAAGTGCATTAAAGCGTTCGCGCAACTCACTGTTGGCCGATACGCCACCTGCCAATGCTATTTCAGTAACACCATATTTTTTAGCTGCCTTCTCCAGCTTTTTCAAAAGAATATCGATGATGGTTTTTTGAATAGAGGCGCACAGGTTGGCCAGGTTTTCTTCTACAAACTTTGGGTTCTTTCTTACTTCCTTTTGCAAAAAGTAAAGCACCGATGTTTTGAAACCGCTGAAAGAAAAATCGAGCTCGGCTATCTGCGGTTCGGCAAAAAAGAAACTGTTAGGGTTGCCCTGTTTGGCGTATTTATCTACCAATGGCCCACCAGGGTATGGCAAACCAAGCAGCTTGGCCGTTTTATCAAAAGCCTCTCCGGCGGCATCGTCCAGCGTTTCGCCTACCACTTCCATTTGCAAAAAATCCTTAACAAGCACTAACTGTGTATGTCCGCCCGATACGGTTAAACACATAAAAGGAAAGGCAGGATGGTTATCTATAAAATGCGAAAGTATATGCGCCTGCATGTGGTTAACCTCAATCAAAGGTACGTTTAGCGCCAGCGCAAAAGCCTTTGCAAAACTAACGCCTACCAATAGAGAACCTATTAAACCGGGCCCGCGCGTAAAGGCTACGGCGCTTATTTCCTCTTTTGCTATACCTGCTTTTTGCATAGCTAAATCTACCACGGGCACTATGTTTTGCTGGTGTGCGCGGCTGGCCAGTTCGGGTACTACGCCCCCCCATTGCTCATGAATTTGCTGCCCGGCAATCAGGTTGGCAAGAATTTTGGCATCTTTGACCACGGCGGCCGAGGTGTCGTCGCAGGATGATTCGATAGCAAGGATAGTAACCGGCATGCGGCTAAAATCGAATAAAAATCATAAACTGCGTTTAGATTTACATAAAACAACAGTTTGTTCAGGAAGATTGGGAAGGCTATTCTTATTGTTTTACTGGTTTTTGGCGCACTTACGCTGGGGCTGGTAGTTGCACTGCGTAGCCCCGGGGTTCAAACTTTTCTTGCCCAGCGTTTTACTGCCATTCTTTCCAAATCGCTTAATACCAAAGTTTCGATAGAGCGGGTAGAACTAAAGTTTTTTAATAACGCCGACCTGGTTAATTTTTACCTGGAAGACCATAACCAGGATACGCTGATAGCTGCTAAAGAACTTACCATTAAGTTTAAGGTATTCGACCTGTTTGATAAAAAGATAGCTGTAAGCCGTGTGTTTCTGGATGGTGCCGTGGTGCACCTGCATCGCGACACGGCGGGGGTAACCAATATTGCCGACCTGTTTAAGTCGTTTGCGAGCAACAAGGTAAAGGAGGATACTACAAAAACACGGTTTACCTGGAATATGGACCTGAAGCAGTTGGATTTGCAGCAAACTGATTTCAGGTATTTTGACGAGAAGGGTTACCTGGATATAAAAGTGTATGTGCCATCGTGCGTGATTGACTTAAACGATGTATCGCTGGAGAAAAAGCTCATAAACATTGCCACCGCTAAACTGGATGGAACGCAGGTAGGTATCGATCTATTGAAAAGGCCTAAAGGCCCGGTGGACACAACCATTATGCAGGTGCAGTTTATGGTGGGTGATATGAAAGTGAAGTTCGATGATTTTGCATTGACCGATACACGCTTCCGCCTCGATGACCATAACAACGATACGGTGCTGCAAAAGGGTATGGACTTTAAGCACCTGCTGGTAACCGATATAAATTTAACGGCAGAGAACGGCAGCATAGTGGCCGATAGTGTATTGGCTAAGCTAACGCACCTGGAGGCAAAGGAGCGCAGCGGGTTTCAGTTGCTGGACATGACTACCGATGCGCGCGTATCTACCAAAGACATTACCCTTACTAACCTTGACCTGAAAACACCCAACAGTGAGATAAAGAACTTTCTGAGTTTCAGGTTTAATGCCTATCACGATTTTAAGGACTTTATAAACGCCATGCGTGTAACAGCGCATTTTACCGATACAAAACTATCGCTGAAAGACCTGAACTATTTTGTGCGCTCGCTGGATAAGGTAGCGCACAATCAGTTTACCATCAATGGTGAAATAGATGGGCGTGTAAATAACCTGAAGGGCCGTGGCCTGGATATACGCGGTGGAAACAGCACCGTATTTAAGGGAGATTTTTATACAAGGGGCTTGCCCGATATTTACGAAACATCGTTGAACGTGCGCGTAAGTCGGCTATCTACTACCGCTGCCGATTTAAGGCGCTTTTATCCTGCACTTAAACTGCCGCCTAATTTTAACTCGCTGGGTACTTTGTATTACACCGGTTCGCTCGATGGTTTCGTTACCGACTTTGTATCGAACGGAAAGCTTACTACCTCTATTGGCTCGGCAACTACCGATGTCAATTTTAAATACGATAAGAAACGTAACAAGGCTAGCTATAAAGGTAACCTGGCGCTGAATAGTTTCGACTTGGGTAAGTATTTTAATGATGAAGTAAACCTGGGCAAGGTATCGCTGAATGGTAAAATAGATGGGGGCGGACTGACCATGGAGAGCCTGCACGCTAACCTGGAAGGAAGCATATCGAGCATTACGCTTAGGGGCTATGAGTATAAAGACCTGCAGGTAAATGGCTATGTGCTGCGCAAGTCGTTCAATGGTTTGCTGCAAATACATGATGAGTACCTGGATATGGATTTTAATGGCCGCGCGGACCTATCGAAAGCCAAACCGGAGTTTAGGTTTGATGCCGATATACGGCGCGCCGCGCTTAAGAACCTGAACCTTACCAAAGAGGATTTTCGTGTGTCGGGTAAAATAAAATCAGATTTTATAGGTATTAAGGTAGATGATATTGTAGGCTCTGTTACACTGCGCGATGTATTGCTGTTTCGCGATACGCTGAATGCGCGGGTTAAAAACCTGACATTGGATGTAAAGTTGCTGGCCGGCCAGAACAAAGAAATAAAGCTTAACTCAGATTTTGCCGAAGGCGAAATGACGGGCAACTTCACCTTTACCCAACTACCAAAAGCCCTGCTGGCTTTTGCCCGCTATACGTTTACCAAAGATTATAGCGATACATCGTATATAGCCCCACAGGATTTTGCGCTTGACGTTCGGATTTTTGAACCCGGTAACCTCACACGCATTATTCATCCATCATTTTACATGATACGTAACTCGCACATTCAGGGTAGTTTTAATAGCCGCGAGCACGAGGTGAAGTTAACGGCTACGGTGCCGCAATTAAAGTTTGGCGGCTACGATGCAAGGCGTATAGATGTGGCTGCTGCTTTTAAGAAAGGGGATATTGATTTTAGAACAGTGGTGGACAAAGTGTACGGCAAAGACAGCCTGATGATGGATACTGTTTCGATAGTAACTAAAACGCAGGAGAATAAGGATATACGGTTTGATGTAATGGTGGCCGATAAGCGCAGGTTTAACTACGCTAATATTACAGCCTACTTAACGCCGTTGGTAGGCAAAGCGGTGGTGCGCCTGGAGCCATCGGATATAAAACTGGCTAACTACAACTGGAAGTTTTTGCCCGATAACCAGATACTTATAGAAGGCAAAAAAGTAACTACCCGCAACCTGGTGTTTAAAACCGAAGACCAGACAATTTACATAGCCAGCTACCTTAAAAATGACACCTCAACTTCTCTTAAGCTAACGCTGGATAATACAGATGTGGGCGACTTTACCGGAATTTTCACACAAAAGATGAAAGACCTGAAAGGGGCTATGAACGGTAAGTTGATAGTGGAAGATGTTTTCTATAAACCCAAAGTGGTGGCCGATTTTGTGGTGAACGATTTTACGCTGGGTAACCAACTGATAGGCGATATAAATATTGAGTCGAGCCTGGATGATGTGGCCAAGAAGCTGAACGTATACGCATCGGTAAAGAGCGTAAACAATTTTCTGGAGGCCAAAGGATACATATCGGTAGACCCGGCGCACCCTGGTTTGGATATAGATGTGAAGGCGCCGAAGCTGGGTTTGAACTTTTTGAATTATAAGTTTTTTGAGCGCTACGTAAAAGACTGCCGCGGTTATGCACGTATAGATGCCAATGTGCATGGTACGCTTAACAAGCCTCTGCTTTCAGGTAATGTTATTCTTACCAAAGATACGGTTACGGTATCTTTCCTCAATACTACTTATCACATAACCGAACTGGATGCTAAACTTGATGATCATGGTTTTAATTTCGGTAGTTTCTCGTTATACGATATAAAGAACAATATCATTTATGCCAGTGGGCGCATCAACCACGAAAGCTTCAGAAAGTTTGCGCTGGACCTGAATGTAACTACACCCAACGCACAGTTTTTGAATACTACCGCGCGGCAAAGCCCTAATTTTTATGGCGTTGCCTATGGTGCAGGCAATGTGACCTTTAAGGGCGATATAGGTAGCCCTGTAATACGCGCCTATGCCAAAACCAAAGAGGGAACGCATTGTAATATACCGGTGTCTTCATCCTATGAAACAAACCGGTACACGTTTTATAAGTTTACCGACCCCAATAAAGATTATACCACCATACCCACTGCGGCACCGCAGCTAAAGCTGAACGGCGTAAATTTTTTACTGGACCTGGATGCTACCAGCGATGCGCGCATGGATATTATTCTTGACCCGGTATCGGGTGATATGCTTACTACTTATGGGCATGGCTCGTTACAGGTAGAGATACCTAAAGCCGGTGGAACTACTGTAAAGGGTGATTATGAAATAGATCGCGGTAACTACATGTTTACCCTGCAAAGTGTAGTAAACAAGCGTTTTGAGTTAACGCGGGGAACAATCCACTTTTCGGGCGATATATATAAGGCCGGTATAAATGTAGATGCTACCT
>DATGWP010000059.1:0-1582 GCA_035299425.1 Chitinophagales bacterium
ATAGCTTAGTAAGCGGCACCGGCGATTCTATAATAGTATCGCCCAGCAATACGGCAAAGGGCTCGTTGCCCACAAATTTTTCGGCACAGAGGATAGCATCACCCAGGCCTTTTTGCTCATACTGGTATTCTATATGAATATTACACAAGTGGTTTAGTTTCTGAATTTCGCGCAGCTCCTCTCCTTTTCCCTTTTGCTCCAGCAATTTTTCAAGTTCAACATCGGGCCTGAAGTGGTCGCGTAATACCTCCTTACCGTCAGATATAATTATCAGCACATCCGTAATGCCGGATTGCACAGCTTCTTCTACCACATACTGTATCACGGGTTTATCTACAATTACCAGCATCTCTTTGGGCTGGGCTTTGGTAGCTGGTAAAAGGCGTGTACCAAAACCTGCTGCGGGTATTACGGCTTTTCGTATAGTTGTCTGCACTTTCTCAATTATATTAGTTAAGCAATATCCGGTTTAATCACTACGGCGCCTATTTGCTTCATCTCTTCTACTAACCGGTTATACATTTCATCATTATTATAAGTACCAATAATGGCACCACCACTACCGGTAAACTTGGCGCTGACACCGGCACCCCGTGCAACCTCTATCAACTGTTTGTTGCCAGCACTTACCTTTATGGTAGCGTTTCGTATATCAAAATTGTGGTTTATCAATTCTGCAATCTCCTTCTCTCCTTTTTGCAATTTATTCCATACCGCTGTAGTAAGAGCTTTCCATTGCTCTACGGCATGCAGGACGGCGGCATCGCCTTTGCTATAGCGGACGGCCAGATCGTTATGGGTTACCTCGGAACCTTCTGAAAGGTTTTCGCGGTAAGCGAGATATACCGGTGGAAGAAGTTCTTTACTAAAAGGAATATAATCGCCATACCCCTGGCTATCCATAATTACTTTATCAAAATCCATGTATACCGGCTGGCCGTATACTTGTGCGACGCGGTCTTGCAGACCGGCGCCAATTTTAAGCTCATCTTTCTCTACAGACAGAATCAGGTTAGCCAATAAAGGTTTAGAAATGTCCACAGAATAAAATTGCATCAGCGATTTCATCACTGCTGTAACTATGGCGCTGCTACCCGCCAGCCCTAACCGGTGCGGTATATCGGTGGAATAACGAAGGGTAAAATTTTTACTGTGCAAGGTATGACCCTTTAAAGCGGCATAATCATAAAATGCCTTAATAGCGGCTTTAACCAAACGGACTCCACCGTAGTACCCAAACTCCCGTATTTCTTCTGCCAGCTCTGCAGCGCTGTTAAACTCCATTCTATCGCGTTGGCAGGGTATAATGCGCAATTGAGCTGATTCTTCCAGTTCTACCTGTGCCGAAAAATTCTTGAACACAAAAGCAATGGTTTTACCATAGTAGCCATCGGATGGATTGCCAATAAGTGCGGCGCGGGGATAGGCGGTGGTACGAATCATATACGGCGGGAAAATAGGAATTTTGCAGGGTTAAAGGGCATGGTCGCTATTTCACTTTTCAGGACATAGCTAGTACATCGGCCCCTCACCCGTGAACAAATAATTAGTTAGTATACTACTTACTGTTAATTAGGCGTTT
>DATGWP010000060.1:0-27679 GCA_035299425.1 Chitinophagales bacterium
TTAATATCTTTCAGGTCTTGCCCGCTGCAAAATGCCTTACCGGTGCCACTTAATACGACCACCCGTACGCTTTCATCTTTAGCTGTTTTTTTCAGCGCATCAATAATTTCAGCGCTTAGTTCCTCGTTAAACGAGTTAAACACTTCCGGACGGTTAAGGGTTATTGAGCAAATGCCATTCTCTACGGTGTAAAGCAGTGTATTATACATGTGTGGTATTTTGAAAGCGCAAATTGGCTTTTTCTTTCTTTAAAACCAATGGAACGCTGATTTTCATTATCATCATTATTAAAGGGAATTAAAAATCATTTTTTATCACCAGAATAATGAAAATCAGCGTTCTATTGCTTTAATCTCTGTTGCATTATTGTAATTTCAATTGCCATATTTGCACCAACGCAATTGGCAGCTGTAGATGGATTTTATTAAACGCACATTCCCCTTACTATTCGGCATTTTTCTGTTGAGCGTAGCCGTGCGTTTGCCGCAGCTGAACCGCCCTTTATCCAAACACCACGAATTCTGCACAGCCATCTCTTTGCGCATTATGCAGATATGGTATGATAACGGCATAGAGAAATACGGATTTAATCCTGTTATGACCTATAACAACCCGGCCGATAAGTTCATTAACAACAGTGCTAACCAAAGCGGACGGATGATAGATAAGGAGGGTAACTATTACTACGTTTCGCATCCGCCGTTTGCCTACTATGCGCCGTTTTTTGTTTTTAAGCTATTGCATATAAGACCCGATGTGCTGCCTTTGCAAATATTCAATATGCTGCTGCATTTTATCAGCGGCTTGTTTGTGTACTTCACCGTCTGCCTGCTCAGCTTTAACCGTGCACGCAGTCTGCCTTACCGGAGCGCGATAGTGGCCTTTACCATCTATATTTTTCTGCCGGTCACGCTGTGGTTTCAGGGCAATGTGTATATGAGCGATATGGCTGTTCACCTCCTGTTTGTTATAGGGGTTTATACGGCGCTCAAAATGATTATCCGTCGAAAATTCTATTCGCCCAAGTATATTTTCTTTTATGTGCTTACGCTGGGGCTAATGATTTACACCAGCTGGTTGGGTGTATTTTTTGCGGGCGGCGTAATCGTGTATTCGCTGCTGCATATTCGGGGTGAGCTAAAGGGTTTCCGTGTATTGCTTTGGAGCACAGTGATAGTTACCCTGCTAATGTTGCGGCTGATAGTGTACCAGTACTCGCAGATAAACGGCGTGGGCGCTTATATAGAAGAAATGCTAAGCCGCTACATTGTGCGCGGTAGCCTGGAAGGCACCGACCAGGGTTTATGGAGCTTTATGTTCTCGTACCTGTGGCTGATAAAAACTCTCTTCTATAATTATTTCATCCACTACATTGTTATGTATGCGCTGATAGGGGCTTTCTTATACCTGGCCTTCAGCCGCAAAAAATTAAAGATTGTATTTAGCGAAAACGGTTACCGGTTTATCTGGCTAAGCGTAACACCGGTGGTGTTTTTGCATGTTGTCTTCTTAAACTATTCGGTGCAGGATTTTTCAGTGTTGTATGCCTCACTGTTTTTTAGCGTAGTGTTAGGCATGCTGTATGACAAAGTAAAAAAGAGTGGTGCCGTTCCCTTACGAACAATGCAGATAAGTTTGGTGATAACGCTTGTGTTGATGGTGGTACAGTATCAGTTGATGAATATGCCGGATTTTGGTGCTACATCAATGTATACGAAGCAAAAAGAGTTTGGCGAAGAAATCAAGGAATTGTCCGGCAAAGACGAAATACTTTTCTGGAGAGGGGAGAATCCTGATCCCCAATTAATATTTTATGCGCAGAGAAATATTAGGCTCATACTTTCAACACATGAAGCTGAAGCTTTTTTAAAAGAGAGAAAAAATTTAAAAGCACGCGTGTATTCTGAAGTAGAATCTCCTAGTCAAAATTCCTGGAAAGATGTGCTCCGATCCGACACACTTTCAATCGATTCTTTATTAAGCCGACCTTAATCGTCAAATTCAAACTATATGTCACTAACTACCATTCCAATTGTTGACCTCTCCGAATTTTTAGCGGGAGGTGAGAAGAAACAAAAATTTGTGTTTGAACTGGGTAAAGCCTTTGAAGATGTGGGCTTTGTATCGGTGCGCAACCATGGTGTGCCGCAAGAGCTGATTGACAAATATTACGACGCGGTAAAGAAATTTTTTGCCCTGCCCCGCGAAACCAAGAAAGGATACGAGAAAGTAGAACTTGCCGGACAGCGCGGGTACACCAGTTTTGGTAAAGAAACAGCCAAAGGTTATGACGCACCCGACCTGAAAGAGTTTTGGCAAATGGGCCAGATTGTAGAAGACGAGGAGATGCCAAAAAGCGATTACCCCGATAACATTGCTGTAGATGAAGTTCCTGAGTTTTTTGAATTAGGTCAACAGCTTTTCAAAGCATTTGAGGGCAGCTCGCGAGAACTGTTGCGTGCCATTGGTATTCACTTAGGCATTGGCGAGTTTTATTTCGACAAGCACATACACAATGGCAATTCTATTCTGCGGGCTATTCATTATCCGCCAATAACCAGCGAACCAAAGAGCGCCGTGCGTGCCGAACAGCACGAGGATATTAACCTTATAACACTATTAGTAGGTGCCAGCGCCGAAGGGTTACAATTATTAAACCGTCAGAACGAGTGGCTGGATATCACCGCACCCGAAGGTTGCCTGGTAGTAAACGTAGGCGATATGTTACAACGCCTCACCAACAACAAATTAAAATCTACCACGCACCGTGTAGTAAACCCTCCGCGCGAAAAATGGCATACCTCACGTTACTCTATACCATTCTTTACCCATCCGCGTAGCGAGATGCGGTTGGATTGTTTAGCGGGCTGTGTAGATGAGCGCCACCCGATCGCCTACGAGCCTATCAGCGCCGGCGAATACCTGAACGAGAGATTGATTGAGATTGGGTTGAAGAAACCCAAGGCGTAGTCTTAAAAGCTGACAACCGGTAGCGATGTTCTGTATCATTACGGCCTGAAAGGCCTTAATCTATTAGCACAGGTCGAAGGCCTGTGTAACTTAACAGCCCCTCATTCAGCCCTGCAAGGGCGTAATCCCACTTGGCAAATACAGTAACCTTATTCCTTCACTATCCTTTTAGATGCCGAGAAGTTTTTGCCCTCCAATTTTAGCAGATACATACCGGCGTTTAACCCTGCTAAACTAAGCTCGCTATTAGTAGCAATAACTTTCTGCTCTTTTACCAGCTTACCGGTTATATCGTACACGCGTAATTGCAGCGGCTGTTGAAATTGATAATTAGTAATTGATACCTGGTAATTACCCTCCGATGGATTTGGATAAACATTTACCGATAAATCGTTGTTTTCCTCATTGATGGCCGCAGGCCCGTTCAAGGTAAACCGGTTGAAGAAATCCCAGATATGCTGTGAGGCATCAAAATCGCGGTTGGTTGGGCCATAGATATAATCGATGTAAGCATTGGGCCAGGTATGTCCTCCACCGGTAATTTTATAAAACCATATTTCTGTGCCATCGGCGCAATCTACGTACCGGATGCGCTCCACTGTAGAGCTATCATTCGGGTCCAAGTCGGGGTATTGGATAGTATCGTTGGTGGTACTGCAGCCGTTCTTACCACGCATAAAATTGATGGTTTCCTCTACCGACTTATAGCCGGTTGCACCGTTGTAGTTTACCAGGGGGTCTACCGTGCCATGTATGTGCAGCACCGGTACCTTGCGCGATTGGGTGCAGTTAAGCGCAGTAAGTTCGGTAATAGTTCCGGTAACTCCCGCAATAGCGGCAATGCGGTTTTCTAAATCGCAGGCCAGGCGGTAGCTTTGAAAGCCACCGTTGCTCATGCCGCAGGCATACACCCGGTTAAGATTGATATTGTAAAGCGTATAAACAGTATCGATGATTTTAGAGATAAAGCCCACATCATCCGGCGAACTGTTATAGGGAAACTGGAAACCCGAGTTCCACGAGTTACCCAGGCCGTTAGGATAAATCACTACAAAATTATTGGCATCGGCAGTTTCGCTCATGCGGCTGTAAAACTCCTGCTGTGGCCCGTCCGAACCCAGGCCATGCATATTTATTACACAAGGCAACTGCTGTGTGTTATTATAAGTAGGCGGTACATGCACCAAAAAACTACGGGTAGTATTCTGGTAATTCATCGTAAGTGTTACTGTTGGTATAGCAGATACCGTCACCGAAATAACCAGCGCAGCGAAAAGGAGTAAAGTTTTATTCATGCTTCAAAGTAAAGCAAAAAAAATCCGCCCCAAGGGGGCGGATCTAATTTAGTGTTCACAGGTGTTTTTATTAACCGTTCAAGAGTTCTATTGACCGGCGGCTTCCGGTTCGTCAACTTTTACTACTTCAATACCGGCCATTACTTTGGCTTTTATCTTGCCTTCAATTTCGGCAGATAATCCCGGGTTGTCGTCAAGCATTTGCTTTACACCATCGCGGCCCTGTCCAAGTTTTGTGCCTTCATAGCTATACCATGAGCCGCTCTTCTGCATTACGCCCAGTTCGCTGCCCATATCTATGATCTCACCGTTTTTCGATACGCCCATGCCATACATAATATCAAACTCACAGGTTCTGAAAGGCGGAGCCATCTTGTTCTTCACTACTTTTACGCGGGTACGGTTACCTGTTATATTGTCGCCGTCCTTTATCTGGCCTATGCGGCGGATATCTAAACGCACCGAAGCATAGAATTTAAGGGCGTTACCACCGGTAGTAGTTTCGGGGTTACCGAACATTACACCGATTTTTTCGCGCAACTGGTTGATGAATATGCAGCAGCAGCCTGTTTTAGAGATAGTGCCTGTAAGCTTACGCAGTGCCTGGCTCATTAAGCGGGCATGTAAACCCATTTTGCTTTCGCCCATTTCGCCTTCCAGTTCACCACGTGGTACCAGGGCAGCCACTGAGTCAATCACTATTATATCAATAGCGCCCGAGCGGATAAGGTGCTCGGTAATATCCAGCGCCTGCTCGCCATCATCCGGTTGAGAGATTAAAAGGTTATTTACATCTACTCCCAGTTTCTCAGCGTAGGTTTTATCAAAGGCGTGCTCCGCATCTATAAAGGCGGCAATACCCCCTGCGCGTTGGCAGTTAGCAATAGCCTGTATAGCCAGGGTAGTTTTACCCGAAGATTCCGGCCCGTATATTTCCACTATACGTCCTTTGGGCAATCCACCAATTCCAAGGGCAATATCTAAACCAAGTGAACCTGTACCGATAGACTCAACGCCCATCACCTTAGAATCGCCCAGTTTCATAATAGTACCCTTACCGTAGGCCTTATCCAGCTTGTCTACCGTAAGCTGCAGGGCTTTCATTTTTTCTTTTCTTTCGTCAGCCATCTTGTTCATAATTTTGGTTTAAAAATGTGATTGCGTTACAAATCTAAAAGCTTTTTTAAATAAAACTAAAATAATTAGTTTATTATTTAGTATGCGTTTCTTGTTTCTCGTTTTTTCCCGAAACCATTGCTATTCCTTTCAGATTGATAAAACAAAAATAGGGTACCAGTGCGCAAGGTATTTGCGCAGTAAAAATAATCTGAAATTATTTTTCTGCGCCTTAAACGAAGATAGGCAAGTTTGTAAAGAGGAACGTTAAATCTATAAAAGGCATGCCCTAAAAGTAGTTTGCTCCTAAGCACAAAGGCGCCTAAGAGCAATAAGCTACTGGTTAGGCCCATAGAGGGCCATAACATTCTGATAGTATTAAATCTCCTGCAGATGCTCCGTTTTGTGGCTATGCTCCATTATAATACGGATAGAAGTAGCGCTCGGGCTCTTTAACTTAGAAGTCAAATCGCGCTTGGTGCGGATTAACTCCATTAACTCGTCTTGCAGGTTTTCGTCGTTGGCTAGCTCCGCAGCTAAAAACTCTCTTTGCTCCACGGTAGTTTCGCCATAGGCGTGTAATACTAAAAGATCTTGTGTAGAGGTTTGTTCCATCGTTTTGATTTTTTTATTTGATACTAAAACGCGGTATAGAAATATTATTGTGCGCTTAGCCCGAAAAAAATCAAAAATACAGGACGGTATTTGTTAGGATTTGAAATTCAATTACTTACTCAAAAGTCACAGCATTCTTAAACTCTGCCTCTGCTTCTGCCAGATAAGCCTGGGCCGATGAAACATCTAATTGCAATTGCTCAGCCAGCAATTGATTAAGGTGGGGCAATTGTTTTACGGTATTCGGCCGGTCAAAGAATACCTTGCCGGTACGGCGGATAAGAAAATCGGACAGGTGCAGCACCAGTTCGTGCTCTACACCATACTTTAACTCGGCTACATTAAACAGCGTAGCATCATCGTCAATCTTTCTCTGCAGGCCATCTACATTTTTCAGTATGTCGGCTACATTGTTTCCATAGCGGAAAAACCATTCACGTATTTTTTCTTCCGGCACATTATGCTGCGGTGCCTTGCGTAAGAAATCTTCCAGTGCATCGGTAAATTCGGTTTCAGTAGCGAAATCGCCACCGCCCAACCGGTAGTTTTTGGTCTTACAATAGCCAAAGTCTTTACCCAGCTTTTTAGCCACCAGGTCAACAATCTTCTCGCTCATTAATCTATAGCCCGTCAGCTTGCCGCCGGCTATAGATATAAGCCCCGACTCCGAAACCATCACTTCATCCTTCCTCGAAACCTCCGATGCCGACTTGCCATCTTCATATATAAGCGGACGCAAACCTGCCCAGCTCGATACTATATCTTCTACTTTTAGCTTTACAGTGGGGAAAATCTTGTTTACCGCCTTTAGCAGGTAATCAGCATCTTCTTTACTGCACTGCGGGTTATCTATAGTTTGGTTATAGACCGTATCGGTAGTGCCCACATAGGTGATGTTGTTGCGCGGTATGGCAAAAATCATACGTCCATCGCCTACATCAAAATAGGCAGCCTGCCTTAGCGGCAGTTTATCATACGGAAAAACAATGTGCACGCCCTTGGTCAGCAGCAAGCGCTTTCCTTTCAGCGAGTTATCTTCTTTGCGCAGCAGGTCAACCCATGGGCCGCAGGCATTTACTACCGTAGTAGCGCGTATTTCAACTTCATTGCCCGATACTTTATCTAAAGCCTTTACACCGGTAATTTTCTTAGCGCCATCATACACAAAGCTTTTCCACTCAATGTAGTTTAGCAGCGTAGCGCCTTTCTCAAACGCGCTCTTGGCAATTTCTATCGTCAGCCTGCTGTCATCGGTGCGGTATTCAAAATACAAACCACCGCCCACCAGCTTATCAGTACCCAAAAGCGGTTCGGCTTTTAGGGTATCGTGCTTGTTCAGCATTTTGCGGCGCTCATCTTTCTTTACCCCTGCCAGCAGGTCATACACCAGCAAACCAAGTGAGGATGAGTTTTTACCCAGTGAACCATCCTCTACTATGGGCAGCAGCATTTTTTCTGGTATCACCACATGGCGGGCATTGCGGTGTACTACAGCCCGCTCGCTACCTACATCATGCACCAGTTTTATTTCCATCTGTTTCAGGTAGCGCAACCCGCCATGTATCAGCTTGGTAGAGCGCGAACTGGTGCCCGAAGCAAAATCGTTTTTCTCTATCAGCGCCACCTTCATACCGCGCAGGGCAGCATCAAGCGCTATCCCACAGCCGGTAATGCCGCCGCCTATCACCAGCAGGTCGAACCGCTGTGATTCCAGTTGCTGTGTAAAATCTTTACGATGTAGGCTGGAAAAATTCATGAGGGCGCAAAAATATTCAAACTGCCGAAACGGTAGCCGGTATTAATAGTCGGCTTGATAAAACAAATAAGCTATTGCACTTGTTCCGGCTTAAAAAAGAAATCCTTGTAGTTCCGCATCAGGGTGCCAAACACGTAATATTGCACTACCGCAAAATCCTTTCCGCCGTGTATCGAGGCGTAAGAGCGCTCCATATCCACAGTGCGCTCATTACCTTGTTCGTCAAACTGGCTTTTGCTGCGTTTGTTTATAGGCATGTAATACATCTTTACTTCGTTTACCGAGTTATCGGTTTCTGTAACCGTAATAGTGCAGTAAGGCGGGTAAGCCATTATCGAATCCTTATAAGGGTTCTGGTTGTCGTATGCCTCTGCCGATATAGACCCATAAAAACCAAGATACTGGCGGATATACTTCTGTTTATACTCTTCATTTACACGATACTTTTCATCTGCCGGCGATAAGGCAAACGAATCTGCAGCAACGCGGGTAATGGTAAACGAATTTTCAGGCTCATTTTTATAATGTACACTCAGCGATTTTATCTCCTCTGGCTTATAGTTAAACACAACCTTCACCCTCCAGTTTTCTACGTCGGTTCCATAGCGGTGGGTCACATAGCCTTTTACATTGGGTATATAAACCATTTGCGGCCGGCTGGCTGGTTTACCATCAATCTCTAATAACATATAGGTATAAAGCCCATCTACACTCGGCCCGCCTACCCAATATGTTTTCAGCACATCGCCATCTGCATCAAAAATTTCTACACGTATATGCTCTGCCATCAGTTCGCGTATCACATTATCATGCGCAGCGGTAGGTACGGGGCAAAGCGATGTAATGCGTGTAACCGCTTCAAATAGTTGGTTCACCAGGTCTTCGCGCGCCGCGTCTTTACCATTTACCATCCACAATCCGTTGGGTTTGGTCAACTCTATCTTATTGTTCCGTGTATCAGTCAATATTATTTTGGCTATATCTTCCTTGTCTTTTACAGCAAAGTTGCCTTCTTGCTCGTTAATGGTTCCACTGGTTTGCGTTTTAATAAACCAAACCGAGGCAACCGCCAGGGCAATTAATACGATTATATAAGGAAGGTATTTTTTCATATCAGAAAACGAATAAGAGAATTTTTTAGCACTGCATTGTCACCCGATTGTAAAAAAGAGAAACAGCAGGGGGCATAAATGCATTAATTTTACAAAAATGAGGACAACTTTAACCATCTTTTACATGCTGGTGGCGGGCGTATCTTTCTCCTGTTCACTGGCTTACAAATCCTTTTGCGAAACCACTGGCATGCGCCAAAGCGATAAAGTCATTCGCGGTGTAATTATCGACACTATCGCCCATGGCATACGATTGAAACTGATAAACACTATCCGCGGCACCGAAGCGCGCGACACTGTTACCGTTTGGGATGCCACCGATATTGATTGCAACGGCCCTTTTCCGCAGCGCACATCGCTAATGGGCACTGTTGGCGATACTATATTAGTTGCCATGAACCTGGTTGACAGCATAGCAGAGCCCTGGCAGGTTATTGGCGATTATTTGTACCCCGATAACTTTGGTTTTACTCCTCACCTGCAAATCAAGGATGATACCATCCTTGGTTTTATATCGGGCAGCCAGATGGCACCAGAGCAATTTAATGTATGGAAAATGCACTACAGCGATTGGCTAACTTACTGGAACACCCATGGCAACAGTTGCACTATGCTGGTGGGGGTTAAGGAGGAAGATGAACTTCAGTTAACTTTGCTGCCAAATCCTGCACAATCAACCCTGTACCTTCAAAATTCGAATAGCCACGTACCGGTTAAGATATTTGCACCCTCCGGCGCTATAGTAACTAACAGCATATTCGTAAACGGCCAGCTCGATATATCATCACTTGCTGCCGGCATATATTACGCCGAGATAACTATGGGCAATAAAACGCAGGTAAAAAAATTTGTAAAGGCAGGTTAGGTTACTTGCCCTTGCTCATTATTTTTTCAGAGAATTGAGAAAAATCGTTCACCGATTGCTCAAGATATTTTTTCCTGTCTGGTGCCAGGTTCAGCTCGTGCAGTGGGTTAAAATTCTTATCTACAAACTCAAAGGTTGGTTCGGCTGTATTGTGCCCTACCGGTGCATACATCCACTGGCCGGCGCGTTGCACAAAGCGCTTGTCGCCCTCTATAAAGGCTATCTGGTTGTATTTATACTTACTCATGGTTTGCTCCTCGTTGTTATACCAGTAGCTTTGCAGTATAGGCAGGTTGTTTTCTGTTTCGGTAAATAGTGTGCCGCCTTCATTGTCCAAACCGCAACGGTTCAATATTTCGTGGTGCATAAAACGCGAACTTACGTTATGCGTTTTTGTTTCGCCCTTCGGGTTCTCGTGGTCAAGCCAGAATAAAGGCACTTTATTACCGCCGTCGGTTACGTTACTAAAGTGATATTGCCAGCCCTGGTCGCCAAAGTTATCGCCATGGTCGCTGCAAAACACTATCAGGTTGTCCTGTCCTTCATGCATTTCGCGGCAGAAATTATTTACGTCGTCACGTATCAGTTTCCAGGCCAGTTGTTGTTTTGTACGTAGCAGGTCCAGGTCGGCTTGCTTAACAGTTCCCTTGTCGTTTTTTAAAAAGCTTTGCGATAAAAAATGGAACAGAATTTTCCATTCATGAATTTTGCCCAGCAGGGTTTTGTTCATCAATGTAAAAGTATCGGCAATGTGGTAAGGGTAGTGCGTTTCCATCAGGTTGATGAATACAAATGCACCCTGGCCTTTATCGTTATTCTCTTTTATTAGTTGCTTAGCCTTGGCAAACGAATCGTGCGATGTTTTTTGCGCCCAGATAATCCCTTGTCTTAAATCCTCGCTGGCCTTATCAAAAAACTGGTCTTTAGGCTTTAGTATCATTTTGCGTACGCGTGGCCGGTTAAGGGCCAGCACGGTTTGCAAAAGCCATTTATGCTTGGTAGGGGTAAACTGCCAGGTGCGGTGTACTTCATCAAAGCCCTGACTAACATTAAACAGTTCGGTAGTTACAATATTAGCGGTAACCATCAGCGGCTTATAGTTAGCGGCTTTTAATTTGGTAGCTAGTGATGGCACCTCGTTTTTAAACCAGCGGCTTTGCGATGTAGCACCATGCTGGTGGGGCATCATGCCCGAAAACATGCTGGTAGTTGCTGGCAGGGTCCAGCAGGCAGCAGAGCGGGCATTGGTAAACTGCGTTGCATTTTGCTCAAGGTAAGGAACACCGGGCCCACTATCGCGGTATACGGCATCGTAGCGCAGGCTATCGGCTACTATTAAAATTACATTCTTCGGCTTGGCCACTTTCTAAGTTTAATGGGTGGGCGAAAGTAGACGTATAAACCGAAAAGTGAAACGCTAAAGTGTGAAAATTGCAGGGCGAAAATTACGTCAAATCGGATTTTTTGACAAAAAAAGCCTTTCTATACGCAGCAGCGCAAGAACGTATGGGAGGTTTAACATTGTCATTTTTCGGTCATATTTTATTTCATGTATATCACAGGAGCCGATGGTGCGTTAACTTTGAAATGAACCTTAAAAGCACACCTATGAGAACACTACTATCCTTCCTTCTAATTTTGCTATGTATAAAATTAGCAAATGCCCAGGTTGTATGGAATATGAAAGACACCTCCCTTGGTGCATGGTATACCCCTTATGTAAGCCACGATAATGCCGGTAATGTTTATGTGGGCATTCAAAATCAAAGCAGCATTAAAAAAATAAGAAAAATATCTGCCACTGGCCAATTAATTTGGGAAAGGTTGTTGCCGGTAAACGATAACTACAGAATAATAAAAATTGAAACAAGGCTCGATGGAGTTAGCTACCTGATAGCTGAAGTGTACGATACAAGTGGAAACATTCGTGGCTTGTGTGCGCGGCTGGAGCCGTCCGGCAGCATGGCATGGATTCAACAGGTCGATAGCATTAAGTTCAGTGATTTACGGGTGCATAACGGCGCTGTTTTTTTTACAGGGGCAAAACGATTAAATGCAAATGTGCATACCAGTGTTGTAATAGCAGCAGATATTGTAACCGGCGAAAGGCTATGGTATAAGGAAGTAACATACGCGGCTGATGTTATGGGCAAACTGGTAATTGCTGCGGACGGAGATATTGCAATTGTTGTTGTGCGTTCGTCGGGTAAAGATCTGTTTACCGCCAGACTTTCAGCAGCCGACGGAGCCCTAAGCAATAGTGTGGAGCATGAATTTGCCGATAACCTTAGTCAAAAATTTTTTATAGCCGGCGACAAACAAAACAATGTATGTGTGCTACTTACACGTAGTGCTAGCGGATTTCAGCAAACAATGCTTGTTAAACTTTTACGTACAGGCGGCATAATGTGGGATAAACCACTTGTATCCTCCGAAATCAATTATGGATCTTGCCTGGCACTGGATAGCAAAAACTCAATGTATGTGACTTACCACACACAGGGAACAACCTTAAACAATTCTAGGGCTTATTTAGCTAAATGCTACGGTAATGGTGTATTGCAATGGGCTATTCACAAGCCGGACACTGTAAAATCTTATAGCAGCATATTTATTAAAAATGATAACCTATTTGTGGGTTCCTTATGTAATGGTTTGCTTATTGAAAAAATGGATACAACAGGCCAGGTGCTTGATAGTGTGAGAGATAACGAAGGATTATACCCTGTTATAGATATAGATGAAGAAGGCAGTCTGTTGGCGGGCTCTCAATATCATGAGAACGATCTTATGATTATGTATGGCTCTTACGTGGCTAAGTACGGCCTTTTGCTTTCGATAAATGAAACGGATAATGTGGCCAAAGCCGGCTTTGCCTTATACCCCAACCCTGTGCAAATTAACGGTAATGTATTTTTTACCGAAACAGAACAACCCAAAAGAGTAGCGGTGTACGATATAGAAGGCCGGGTAGTTGTTTCAGCAAACATACAGCAGGGCGAAAAGCACTTTACCCTGCCGCCGCAAATGGTACCAGGCATTTATATAATAGAACTAAGAACTGCTAACCAAAACTCTATACAAAAATTAGTTATACAAGAGTAGTTTGAATGATATCCCATTAAAGGAATAAAACCCTTTACGGGTTATTCCAAGGATTGATGTCTCTTACAAATATTACTTATTGCTGTTCTCTTTCAGGTGCTTTTCGGCCAGTTGGTAGTCCGGCATTTCCTGCTCTACAACCTTCCAAAAGCGGGGTGAGTGGTAATGGCTTGCCTCTGCCATAATCTTTTATTGCTTGCTTAATTAGTTTTCTTTTTCATATAATTACAAATTCAATAGTCTCGTCTTGAACCGATTTGTTTGCCTCATTTGCTCTAGCATTTTTTATTATTCCTGTTTTGCGCAGGATAACTGGCTTTCCGTTTATAAGCAGAAATACCCTAAGGCCGAAGCTGTTATGCTCGAAAACAGCCAAACAGTGAAAATTTCATTAAACAAAGGAGTGCCGGCTATTCAATGCTTAGATTCTGTGGTAATAGGCTTTATGACCAACCATATATCGAGGGCGCGTGTGTACCAGGTGTACCAGTCCTATATCTCATCTGTTGAAGATTTAAGCGCGTATTCAGATATACTTAAAGAGAACAAACCTGTCAGGGTTAAGGTAGAGAGATTTGATAGAAGGGCGAACCTTGACCGGAGTATTTTTTACGACGATACAGAGGAGATAAGTTTCACTTTTCCGGCAACTGCCGAGGGAGTTAAATCGTATGTAACATACAAGCAGAATGTACGCGATGCCTTTTTTATACCACCTTTTTATTTCGGGTCTTACTTGCCCGTTGCAAAATCTGTTTACCAGGTAGTTTTACCTGCTTCTGTAAAAATCAACTATCGCCTATTTAATACAGATTCAACCAAAGTAAAGTTTACGACCACCAGCACAGGTAAAAACACCATTTACAAATGGCAGATGGATGAAGTAAATGAAATACGTAGCGAGGATGATGGTGCTGATGAAGCGTTTTACCAACCACATGTTATTGTAACAATAGACGAAGTGAGCGGCGAGAAATTTCTTTCAGATTATAACCAGTTGGCAAAGTGGTGTTCTTCTTTTGTAAAAGACCTGAACCAAAAGCCCGCGCAAGAGTTACAGGGAATAGTAAGCTCTGTTACAAGCGGCGCTACAAACGATATAGACAAATGCAGAAGTATTTACAAATGGGTGCAACAGAATATTAACTATGTAGCCTTTGAGGATAGTATATATGGGTTTCGCCCGCGCGAAGCAGCCGATGTTTGCCACAAACGCTATGGCGATTGTAAAGATATGGCCAGCCTGATTTACAGCATGTGCCGCATGGCCGGTATAAAAGCATACTATGCGTGGATTGGAACCAGCGATAAACCCTACAGCCACTTCGATATTGCATCGCCAATACTTTACAACCATATGATATGTATTGCCGAAGTGGGAGATAAAAAGATAGTGCTGGATGGAACAGGAAAGTTTTCTCCCTTTGATTATCCCACACCCTTTATACAAAACAAAGAGGCCCTGTATGTAAACGATGAAGGCAAACCTATAATTTACAAATTGCCTGTGGTAGATGCTTCGCAAAACTACCGCTCAGATTCGGTAAGTATTACCCTTGGCAGCAATTGTTCGTTATCGGGCAGCCTTAAAAGTACACTGGCCGGGTATAAAAAAATGAAATACTTATATGCTGTAAAGTACAATGACATTAACAACATCCGCTTAAAAATACTTGGTTTAGGAAATGATAAATTCAGAATTGACTCTATTGCAGAAACGGGCCTGGATGATAATAGTGCACGGGAAGTAATTGATATAAAATTTACGCTGGATGATTATGTGGTTAAAGCTGGGGAGAAACTGTACCTCAACCTCAACTTAAATAAAAAAGGGCATGAACAAAAAGTTTCGAACCCGTCGCGCATTGTACCTAAGGTAATGGATTACAAGCATACAGATAAGTTATTTGTAAAGTTTAAAATTCCGGAAAACTATGAACTGGATTACCTGCCATCGGGAACTTTATATGCCGACTCTATTGTTAGGTATAGTATTCACTATACCGCCGATAAAGAGTATATAACCCTTACCTCGGAGATAGAAATTAACTCCATTTTACTTAGCAAAGAGAACTTTGCCGATTGGAACAAAGCACTCTCGAAACTTAGTAAAGATGTTTCACAAAATGTTGTTTTACGGCCATCTAAATTGTAGCACATTGCCTTAACAAACCCATCAGAAAGTATGCGCAAACTCTGTAGCTTTTTAATTGTATTCTTCATTTGCAAGTGTTCTTGCTTTTCACAGGTAGGAGAAGACGAACAGTACGAGCACTTTGACTATACGTGGCAACTGGCACCCACTGTGCCTATTATACCCGGCCAATTTGCTCAAACAGATGCGGTAATAATTAAAGATTATGAAACCATAGAGATAAAATTTGGCAAAGGCATGCAAACAGCTAAGCCAAATACATTTAACCTGATCCATAAAATCATTTACATAAACACCGATGCCGGTATAGAGCTTTTTAATACGGTAAGCGTCCCCCTCGATAAAAAATCAAAACTGGTTAGTATAGTAGCCCGCACCATAAGCCCCGAAGGGAAAGTTACCATGCTTAACCTATCGAATATAAAGGAGGTAGATAACCATGATGGCACTATGGAAAAAATATTTGCCCTGGAGGGTTTACAAAAAAAGGGCACGTTGGAATACATTGTCAAAAGCTACGAGAAGTACGAAAAGAGTTATACCTTCTATATGCAGCACAGGGTACCCATATTATTTAAAGAAATTGAAGTGATAGCCCCTGAATACATACACTACAACAGTAAAAATTATAATGGCGATGTAAGAACCTTCAAAACAACTCGTGAGGGAATTGAAAAAAAGACGGTGTATAAAAACTTTCATTACTACAAAACTTTGGATGTGCCCGGCTTGCCATTTGAGGATTATTGCAATTACAAAGCGCATTTAACCCGGTTAGAAATACAGTTTGCATTTAACTACCGCTATTACCGTAACGATGTAAGAGACCGGGGTAGTAACCAGTCAGCCATACACCGGTTTATGACTTACAATGATTTGGCCGAATCTTTATACCGTCAGTTTTACGAGGTAAATGAAAAAGATCAGGCGATTATAGATAAGGCTATAAGCGAAACAGTTGACAGGTTAGAGCTGAAGCAGCTAACATTAAACGAGCAAATAGTAAAGATTGAAAACTATATAAAATCAAATATCAGTGTTTCCGATGAATTGGAATACGAAGCATTTTCTCCCGAAACTATATTGAAAAATAAAATCGCCGGGTTTGATAATCTAATCCATTTGTACCTGGCATTTTTTAAAAAAATGAACATCACCTGCCAGCTCAACCTTTCTTGCAATAAAAAAGATAAAGCATTCGACCAAAAGTTTGATTCCTACACGTATACAGAAGTTCCTCTGCTTTATTTCCCGCAGGTTAACGGCTATCTTGATCCCCTTAATCTTATACTGCGCTACCCCCTATGTTCTTCTAATTATGTAAACAATGGTGTATACGGTATCAATTTAACTACCAGCAAAACACACCCCTTTTCTGACTACTATTATCTTGATGATATAATAGACCCCGACTCTATACAACACATTGAAAAGATGAATGCGGTGTTAAATTTTTCCCCGGAGATGGATTCCATCTATATGCATATTTCCAGAGTTGAACCCGACTATTTTGCCGAAGATATGCGCGAAACCCTGGCTTTTGCACCATCAGCCGAAAAGGAAGATGGTGTGCGCGATTTACTTATAGAGTCGATGAAAGATGCATCTGTAGATAAGCTCGTAATTACTAATGGAGAATTGGCACAGGCTGAAAAACCATTGCTGATTGAAGCCGACTTATCAGGCTCAGCCTTGATAGAAAAATCTGGTAATGATATTTTGCTGAAAATAGGAGAGGTGATTGGTACGCAAAAAAACCTTTACCAGGAAAACACACGTACCAATCCCATAGACCTTGATTTTAAACACAAGCTGATAAGAAAAATAGAGTTGAATATACCTGCGGGGTATAAAATTTCTGGCCTGGAGCCTCTTAATAAAAGCACTTCATTTACTCATCAGGAAAAAGATGCTTGTGGCTTTCGCTCATCTTACAAGCTGGAAGGCAACAAGCTTATAATTGATATTGAAGAATACTACCTGCAAACCAGCCTGCCGGTAAAGGTATATGCTGATTTTAGAAACGTGATAAATGCTGCAGCCGATTTTAATAAGATAGCCGTGGTATTGTCAAAATAAACAGCACAGAAACTGGTATGGGGCAGGCTCAACTACAAATAATACTTATTGCTGTTCTCTTTCAGGTGTTTTTCGGCCAGTTGGTAGTCAGGCATTACCTGCTCTACTACTTTCCAAAAGCGGGGTGAGTGGTCGTGGTGAACGAGGTGGGCAAGTTCATGTATCAAAACATAATCTACCACTTTTTGCGGGGCAAATAATAATCGAACAGATATTACAATGTTGCCGGTACGCGAGCAGTGGCCCCAAAAACTGGTGGCGTGCTTCATCTTAACGCTCTTTATCTCTTTGCGGAAATAGCGGTTGTTAAGTTCGTGTATGCGCTCGGTAACAATGGGTAAAAAGAATTTGCACAGGCACTTAGCCACCAGGTAGCTGCTGGCATTGGCTTCTACTTCGGCGTTCAATCCCCGGCAAAGCGAAAGCACAATGTTATTTCTGAAAATTTTGGCGGTCGATTTGCCCCCTTCGTGGTAGCAAATAGAGATAACAAACTCATAATCGCCCACCTTTATCACTTCGCCGTTTACATACTTACGCTGTGGAAGCGAGTCGAGCAACTCCGGCTTATCGCCCAGTTTCTGGCGGGCCCACTTTAAAAATGAGTCGATGTGTTTACGCTGCTCTTCTTTGGTGTGTCTGTCCGATATGCGGATTAGAATACCGTTTTTGTTAACCGTAACACGGCTGTTAAACCGCGATTCGAACAAAATGCGCACCGGCACACTTTCGCCATTTACATCAATATCGAATTGGCGCTGCAAAGATACATCCTCTTCCTGTTTGGCAGGTTGTGGTTTGGTTATAGTAAGCAGGTTATCGAATAGTGACAGCATTGGTGCTGCAATATTCGCCCTTAACAATGGCAACTACAAAGCGCGAATGGTAAAAATTACAAACAAATAGTATGAGAATGAATAAAAAGCAAAACACTTGAAAGGGACGAGAGACAGGTGGTTAGGGGCAAGGGTAACTGCAATCTCGCTTTAGTCCTCCTGTTTTTTCTCCTTCTTAATTTTGCGTACAACATCGCGGCGGATACCGGTTTCGCGCGATACCTCCGAAACATTCTTACCGCTATCCAGCATTTCGTGTATTTTCTCTTTGTAATCTTCCTGGTAAATCTGCTCTTTGGTAGGCTCATCGCGGTGCAGCAGCGGCTCTTTCTTTTCCGGCTCGCTTTCCTTTTCTTTATGGCCCAGGGGCTTAATCCAGAAGAATAACACGATCAAGAATACGCCTACACCGGCAGCTATGTAAATTTTTGAGCGGGAAGACTTTGGGGGTTGTGGGTTAAGCGGCGTTTCCATTCCTGTTTTTTTGCTAAAATAAAATAAGCAGAGTAATTAATTTAGGCTGGCTAAAAGCATTAACCACAGAGGCTCAGGTCACATAGAAAAAACAGCAATTAAACTTTTGTAACAAATAACTATCTAAGCCTAAAACTACCCCGCATGAAAATATTTTACACCTTCTTTTTGTTTCTACTAGTCTATTTTCCGCAGGCGCAAACGCTCTATTTTCCGCCACTAAGTGGCAATACGTGGGATACGCTTTCGCCCACAGCGCTGGGCTGGTGCCAGCCGCGGATAGATACTTTATACGCCTATCTGCAGCAGCGGCATAGCCAGGGGTTTATAGTGCTAAAGGATGGCAAGATAGTGCTGGAGAAATACTTCGGCACGTTTACCAAAGATTCTATTCACTACTGGGCATCGGCGGGCAAAAGCCTTACGGCAGCGCTGGTGGGCGTGGCCGCTCAGGAGAACCTGTTAAGTCTGGAAGATAGCGCCTCGCGCTACTTGGGCAGCGGCTGGAGCTCGGCCCCGGCCAATAAAGAAAGCCTGGTAAAAATAAAGCACCTGCTAAGCATGACAAGCGGGTTTAGAGACGACCCGGCAGCACCCTGCGATGCCGAAGATACGGCCGCTACCTGCCTGCAATATATAGCCGATGCCGGCACTTACTGGACCTACCAGACCGGTGCCTACAAGAAGCTGCACAAGATTATGAGTATAGCCAGCAGCAGCAACTATAATGTGTTTACCAATAACCGGATAGGTACACACATAGGTATGAGCGGACTTTGGGTTAACGGTGTGTTTTATAGTGTGCCCCGTGGCATGGCGCGCTTTGGCTTAATGATTTTAAATAAGGGTACCTGGGCAAACGACACCATACTAAAAGACCCGGCCTATTACAATGCTATGGTAAACACTTCGCAAAATCTGAACGAAGCTTATGGCTACCTGTGGTGGTTAAATGGCAAAAGTTCGGTAATGGCGCCTGGGCTACAAACTGTGTTTCAGCGCGAGTTATTTGCCAATGCTCCCGACGATATGTTTATGGCATTGGGTAAAAACGACCAGAAGATATACGTAGTACCCAGCCGAAATATGGTAGTAGTGCGGGTAGGCGATGCTGCTTATACATCGCAGGCAGCATTCTCTGATTTTGATAACGAACTGTGGGGCCTGCTGGATAGTATGAGTTGCGATGCTACAGGTATAGGCTCTATGAATAATAATTCGGATGAGTTTGCTTTATACCCTAATCCCGCCACCGATAAAGTTACAGTAATGTGGCAGAGCTATACTTTTGATGTAGCCGTATACAATGCTGTAGGCCAAAAGGTATTAAGCACCCAATCAATTACGAATACCGTTCACGTTGACTGCAGCCAACTACCGGGCGGCATTTACTACCTGCAGCTTAATAGCGGCACAGCCACCAAAACGGAAAAACTGATTATTAAGTAAAGCGCGTTCTATTTTTCGTCCTCTACGCTGCCTTTTTTCCAGTAGCGGCGTTCTTCTTTTGGCTTGCCTTTGTAGCTAAGCGGAAAGCTGCGCGATATAGTAAAGCCCAGGCGAAAAGCACCCTGTGCCCAGTTAGCAGTGTTATAGGGCAGAAAATCATTCTCGAGCATACCACGGCTATTGGTAAAGTTGATGTGAAACACGTGCCCCCCGGTTTCTGCCTCAAAGCCTATATGCAGGCTGGGATAGTACGGCGAATTCTTGATGCCACGCACCATAGGGAAATACTCGCGGCCACCCACACCCGGTTTAATAATAGGTAAGAAATACTCGAAGATAATACCATAGCGCTTGGCAAACTTGGTGCGCGCCGAAAGGCCCAGGAAAAAGATGCCGTTCTTATCGTTGTAAGGCACATTGTTGCGCCATACAAATGTGGGCGATAGCTGGATAGAAAGCCAGTCAGTAGCCTTTACAGCCATTAAGGCCTGTAAGGTGTACGACAAACGGTGCGCAAAACCTTTATAACCCTTAGGGAAATAATTGATGGCTGCTACATCTTTAGACGAACGCATGCTGCTGATGGCAGTGTTGCCAAAAAGCGTTATGGTCATAGGGTATTTAAAATCCTTGGTTTGTTTTAAAACACGATACTTAATGTTCGCGTTCCATAACTCGCGCAGTGGGCCGGCACCTTTCATACGGCCTATACCTAAGGTAAGGTCATCAGTAGCACCATATTCGAAAATGATGCCTATATCAGCAGCCTGGTCGAAACCAAACAGCGAATGGATATGGTCGTTATTGCTGGCAGCCATATCGCCAAACCGGTGGCTGATTCTAAAATCGAGCTGGTTCTTTTTTACCGTTTCAACCGAGTGGCCGTTTATTACCCGGGTAGTTTTAAAAGTAAATCCAACATATTCTTTTTTGGGCTTTGCATCTTTGGTCAGTTCATCTAAAAGGTCCACCTGTGAATGGGCGTAAAAAGCAAGCAAAAGCAACAGCGAGGTAAAGCTGAATTTCATAAGCGCGTATTTATATAGTCAAAAATAAAATTTGGTATCAAAGCTTAGGCAAAAGAAAAGCCGGCAGTAGAAAATACTTGCCGGCTTCTTTAATAATTAGTTATTGAGCATTTTACTTACTTCTGAAATTTTTCGAGGGCAAAATCCACGTCCACTTTTATCACTTCCGCTATATTCATTAGCACTGCCTTAGGTATTTTAATCTTGTGGTCTTCCAGCTTTACATTAAAGGTAGAGGTAGCCCTCACAGGCTGGCCGTCTTTAATATGCAACTTGCCTTTGATTTCGCGCTCCTGTTTTACGCCGTGCATTTCCAGGGTGCCTTTAAGTGTAACTTCATACACTCCGTCTTTGGTAAAATCTATGTTCTCCTGTATTACCATTTTAAGTATGGCATTAGGGTACCTATCGCTCTCCAGATAGTTTTCGTTAAAGTGTTCGCGCATCAGTTTGTCCTTAAAAACAAACGAGGTTATTATCACTTTAGCGCTCACGCTTTTATCAAGCGTGTTTATTATCATAGTAGCATCATTGGCAGTCGCCTCTATATCCTCCAGGGGGCTGGCCGAAAAGAAGTGTGCCTTACCTTTCTGATTACAGGCATACACCCCCGCATATTTGTCGGTTTGCGCAACAAGTGACAGCGAAAAAACAAGCAGCAGAAACAACGAAGCGGTTTTCATAAGAGTGGATTTTACAATACAGGCCTATTCGGGATATCCGTTCTCGGCCCAGCATTGTATATACGTAATCAAACTGTCTGCCAGTTTATCGGCACCCTGGGGCATAGGCAGGCAACCACCTTCCTGTTTTATAGCACACAGGCTTGGCTTGCTTTCGAATGCCGCTTTAGAGTTGGCGTAGTTATCCAGTATAACTCCTGAGTTGTAAAAAATGGCATCATGGCAGCCTGCGGTAGCGCAATTAACGTCTAAAATGGCTTTTATGCGCAAATTATACGTATTGGCCACACTGTCTACACTAGTGCAGGTAGTATTTGCCGGCGGTGGGGTTTTATCCTTAGTGCACGAATAAGCAAAAAACATGCACCCTAAAACAACGGGTACCCAGGCAAATTTTCTCATTTACTGTTTAACAATTTTTTGTGTTACAGACGCATCGCCTACATTAAGTTTCATTAGATAGATACCTGAAGGCAGGGCGCTAACATCAAACGGACGGTTGAAATCGCCATTGGTTACTTTCTCATTCATTAATTCCTGCACTTCTTTACCATCCAGCGAATAAAGCTGAGCCGATACTCTTGAAGCCTCGTTCAGGTTAAACGACATGCTGAACTGGTTGTTAATTGGATTAGGAAACACATTTAAACCAGAAAGTTTTTCCGAAATAGAGGCAATACCTACAGATGGAGCGGTAAGGGTAACAGAGCCATTGTATATAACATCGCCTGATGACTCGCCATTATTATCGGCTGTATTGTAGGCATAATACAACGTAACCGGACCACCGTTAGCTGGTGCAGTCCATTTGTAAACCCAGTTTTTATTGTTGCCTGCATTTCTGTGGCCTATGTAGTAGAAACCACCGGCACTGTCTAACTGTGTATTACTACTTGTAGTTACAGCAAATTTTCCGGCTTGTTGATTGTTGGCATTTAATGAAGACATCTGGAAGCCATAACGACCGGTAGATGAAGTAATGCCAAAACCAATATTATAGGTAGTGCCCGGTGTATAGGCAAAACCGTTAGTAAGCGGAGTGGTTGGATTACCGGTGCCAATATTCAGCGTAAGAGCTCCCTCTCCGGTGGCAGGTACCGCTTGGGCAGGCGAAGGGTGGCAACCATTCTGAGCACAGGTTTTACCGGTTAGTGGATCTCCACTAGCCCCAACAGGAGGTTTTTGCGGGTCAGAGTTCGCCGTCTTTATATTAAGCGAGGCGATTAAAGCAATAAAGAAAAAGCTGAAGAGTAATTTTTTATTCATGTTTTGTGTTTGTATAGAGTCAAAGAAAATAAAATTCAGTTGTAGCTACAACCTTTTTATATAAAAGGACGCAAATTTACAACGGTTAGGGTTTTAGCACTTGCTCAGTTGATTTTTTAGACAACACCCGCGGTATAATCTTTTCGATGTTTCCCTTCTCATCTATTACAAAGGTAGCCCGCTGTATGCCCATATACTCGCGCCCGTATAGTTTTTTTAAAGTCCAGATACCATAGGCATTTATAATCTTCATATCCTCATCGGCAAGCAGGGTATAGGGCAATTTATATTTTGCCTGAAATTTTTTGTGCGACTCTACACCCTGCGGGCTTACGCCTATTACTTCGTACCCTTTACCTTTTAGCAGTGCATAGTTATCTTTAAAGTTGCAGGCCTCCACGGTACACACCGGAGTATCGTCTTCGGGGTAAAAAAACAGTACTACTTTTTTACCTCTAAAATCTTTAAGTGCTATAGTTTTGCCATCCTGGTCTTTGGCTTTAAAATCGGGTGCTTTATCACCGGCTGTTAAGGTTATCATGTTTCGGGGCTTTAAGCGCGCAAGTAAAAGAATGAGGTTCTAAAAACAAAGCCGCACCGGAATTCCGGCGCGGCCTTGTTCTGTTTTATAATAGCACTAGTGCGCCACAATTATTTTTTGATTTTGCCGGTCATTTCCTTTCTCCAGCATCAGCGCATACACGCCACTGGCCAGGTGGCTCAGGTCCAGGTCAACAGTATGCACACCCGACATATACATTTGGTTATCGGCAATGGTACATACCACCTGCCCGTTCAGATTGTATAGTTTCAGGCTTATGCGGCCCGCGCTGTTAAGCGAAAAACCGGCCTTTACAGTATTGGCAGACGGATTAGGATACACCGGGTACAGCCTGTTGTTTACAGGGTAAATGCCTGCCTGGTCTATACCGGTAGGTTCTTCCATATCTATATTCTCATCTCCCGGCTGATAGCTTACCCATTGCAAAGGCAGCCAGTACATTTCTTCGTCGGTGTTCTCGCCCCAACCCACTTGCTGTGGTGGGTCGTTAGGGTTGTTAATGTTATTAGTAGTGTTGTCGTAACCCGCAAAAGCATGTATTACACTACCTTGTGGCAGGTGTATCATGTGTTTAAAGTCGTAATTGCTTTGCCAGTTAAAATCCCACGAATCTATTTTAACCAGGTTCACGGTATCACCGTTGGGCTTTACGGCATATACTTTCCAGTGTGTGCCCAACCGGTGCATGTGCGGCATGGTAGATATCAGGCTTGCATCTTCGGGCATAGTATACTTGCCATGAAACTCCTTTACCTGGTTGGCCGGTATTATAAACGGGCCATTGGTAAGGGTTTGGAAAAACGGAATCATTACTTTGCTCTTGATGTAACGGGTAGCCGGAGCCGGGGCAAAAAACAAATTGAAAGAGGATGAATCGGATGTGGGCACCGGCGATGGCGCATAGTGTATCTGCACCTGCAAATCGGAACCGGCCGGCATTTTATACGCCAGGCCATTGCTAAGCACGGTCGGCTTTTGGCCCGGCACATAGGTAGGCAACTGGCGGTCCAGCATTCCACTAAGTAAAAGCTGTTGTGTGCTACCGGCGTATCCGTACTCGGGCGTGGCTGCGTCCGAGGCTGCTGCGTTGCCGGTGCTATCTACCCAAAACAGCGCATGGTGTACCATCGATGTGTTGCCCGGGCGCATCTCCAGCGCTATCAGGTCGCGGTCTTGTGTAAGCCCGGTGGGTATTACAAAGTAGCGGTACTCATCGGTATTGTTACCGGCTATAGGGTGGCTTTGGGAAAAAGAAATAGTAAGATCGGGTGTGCCCACTAATGAACCGGTAGGAAAAACCGGTACAGCAGGCTCAATAGTAGAGTCGCCGCGCGGCGAGCCCTGGTTAACCCAATCGCTTATCAGTTGTATTTCGGCAGGTGTAAGCACATTTACCTTTTGGTATTGCTGATACGTGGGGTCCGCTTTCCATGGTGGCATATACTTTATACTGGTGGTATAGCTTACCAGGCCATCCTGTGCTTTTACTTCGTTGTAATTGGTAAGGGGGAATGGGCCAATTTCGCCGGGGCGGTGGCAGGTAGTGCAGTGGCTGTAAATAATAGGGGCTATATGCTCGGCATAAGTTACCGTTTGCGCGGCAGCAATGTTTAAAAGCCCTGTAAATACAACAAGTAAAATTCTGCTTTTCATGATTGGGTGTTTTGAAGTAAGATATTCAAAGTTAACATATAAATTTCTTTAATCGGGCTTAACTATAAAACACCCTACAGCAGGCGTTTCCTTCACCACTACTTCTTTCTGCTCCAATATGTTCTGTAGGGCATCATGCAGGTAGTGCTTGGTAATTACCTGCCGCTTTTTGCCTATCCCCTCAAAACTATTATCCACCTTACCCCTATACAACACTTTTTGCGTGGCATTGTTCACTACAAACACTTCAGGCGTCACGGTAGCTGCCAACTGCAAGGTAAGCTTTTGCTGCTCGTCCTTTCTTAGCTCAAAGTCTATTTTGTATTTGCGGCCAAATTTCTGAATGCTCTCGCGGGTAGATAAATCCTGGTTAGGGAACAAACCAACAAACGAAATGCCTTTGCCCGCATATTCATCATACAATTGCCTTAGCGTGAGCGTTTGGTTCTGGCATATAGGACAGGTTTCTGAAAGGAACACGTACACCGAAATGCTGTCGCCGGCCTTGCCTTGCAAAAAGGGCACTAGAATGAAAAGGAGTACTACCCATGCCTGCCGTAAATGTATCTTTTTGCCCAGGGCCATTATTTGTTGACTATCAGATAAAGGTAAGGTTTAATCATGGTATTATTTCGTTTTTAATCAAAAAGCCGATCAGTTGAACCCGCTGGTGTTGCTAAGCTTTGTTAATAGAATGGCTATGAGGGTGTAATCTTTAGTAGTCACAAGCATTATAAGTTAGTAACCTGCTATCTACCTTGGCAAACAAAATATTCTATTTTCGCCATCGTCAATACAACAAAACGTACCATGAACATAAGACTAGAAGAACCAGAAAAGCCAGAAACACCAGCTGTAGAACCAGATAAATTAATAGAAAAATATGCCGGCGGCATGATGAAATTTGACAACAAGTTTCTTGAGCAACGCAAGATATTTTTGTGGGGAGGCGTACACGATGAAAGCGCCGAGAAGCTGGTTAACCGCTTGCTATACCTGGAGGCAACCGATCCGGGCAAAGACATTTTCTTTTACATCAACAGCCCCGGTGGTGTAGTTACCAGCGGTATGGTAGTATACGATGTAATGAAAATGATTACCTCGCCGGTGCACACTATCTGCATGGGACTTGCGGCATCTATGGGTTCTATACTGCTGAGCGGTGGTACCAAGGGCAAACGCCTGATATACCCTAACGGCCGTGTGATGATTCACCAGCCATCGTTAGGCGGCATGTATGGCCAGGCTACCGATATTGAAATTACCGCCCGCGAAATTCAGAAGATAAAGGAAATAAGCGCCAAAATACTGGCAGAAAACTGCGGTAAAACCTACGAGCAGGTAATGAAAGATTTTGACCGCGACCACTGGATGAATGCGCAGGAAGCTGTGGAATACGGTATTGTAGATGGTATAGCTGATAAGATACTATAAGCCTTGCTACAATGACCAGAACTGACCAGAATGTAGAAACTGCGCGGTATCAAAAAGATATTGCCACCCGCCTGGGCCTTGACCCGGAGAACCTGATTTTTAATTACAAGCAGAAGAACGAAACGGTGCGCCTGGACCTGGTAACGGTAAACTCCAAACACGACCAGTCGTTTTTGTTTCATACCATTACCGGTACCGATAAGATTGATGCCCTGCACAAAATGCTGGAATATATCGACCAGCACTACCACAACGAAAGCAGCCTTACCATACAGTGGATGAAGATTGGCGACAACAAGCTGCACACTTCGTATTTCCGCGCGCAGAATATGTATGAAGCGCTTGATAAATTCTACTACGGCCGCGACCTGGGCCAGTATAAAATTTTCAGCATTACGCTTAACCCGGTGTCTTAACGCCCCTAAATCTCCTTATACAAACAGCCGAAGCTTTAAAAAAGCATTCGGCTGTTTGCGTTATAGACTAAATCTATCGAAATAGCGTTGATTGATATATGAATAGCTGGGACAACTTCGTTAATTCTCTTTTCGATTGGTGCGTGCAGATACTGATAGACGGTGGCCATCTTTTGGGCATATCCTACAACGAAATCAATATCTGGATTTTCTGCATTATAGAGCCTATTGCGTTTTTGCTTATGCTTGGTATTATACTGTGGCAATGGAGAAAGATACGCCGGCTTAAAGCCCAAACAAAGCTTGCTTAAAACAAGAAAGGCTTTCCAGATGGAAAGCCTTTCTTGTTTTAAATTTACAGACTATTAATAAAGCACTACACGTTTGGTAGTAATATCGTTACCGTTGCGCACTTTCACTATTACGTAACCGGCTTCTGTGTTCTCTATTGCTTTATTATAAATGGCATTTCTGCTAAACTTATCGCTTAGCAGTTCCTGCCCCAGCACATTGTAAATTTCGATGGTAGCATCGGTTTTGGTTAAGCGGCTAAAGTCTACATATACCGTGTTGCCATTGCTCCAGATAGTGATGGCCTTGTTCTGGTTCAGGTGGCTTACACCCGTTTCAATTTCAGTTACTGTTATGGTCTGGCTGATGTTGTTGCTGCAGCCGCTGTTGCTTAATACTATCAAGGTTACCGTGTAGGTACCCGTATCGCCATAGCTGTGTATCACATTCTGGCCGGTGGCTGTTGTGCCATCACCAAAATCCCAGTAGTAGTCGGCGGCACCCTGTGTGCTGCTGTTA
>DATGWP010000061.1:0-2799 GCA_035299425.1 Chitinophagales bacterium
CCGGCTACCGATAGATTTGGTAACCCCTGCGGGGCGTTCAGGTTTATAGGTACGGGGTGCTATATTTCGGTGCCTAATTCTACATCGCTAAAATCGCCCATAAATGCATTGACTATTACTGCCTGGGTACGGCCCGAAAAAACGAGTACATCAAGCAACGACCTTAACCTGATATTGCTGGCCAAGCCGGGTATAGAGCTGGATGCGAACATTAGGCCGCAGTATTGTTTTCAGATAAAGAGAACGTTTGGCGACTCGTATAGCACGGTTACGCTCAGCAGCGATTTTTCGTTTCAGGACCGGCAGTATAACAGCCACCCGATGGAGTTTAACCAGTGGTATTTTATAGCCGTGACGTATGATGAAAATTTTGTGCAGGTATACCAGGATGGTAAGCTGATATGCCAGGCCCCGAAGAACAAGCCGTTTGGTGCCAACGATTTTGCACTGGAGATAGGTCGCGATATAGTAACGGGCAAAAAGTATTTTAACGGCAGCCTGGATGATGTGCGGATATACAATCGTGGACTATCGATGGCAGAGGTGAACGAGTTGTATAAGGATGAATCGGGCAAGGTGATGAAGCAGGACGTAAGCCTTAGTTTTCCAAAGAGTGTGGAGAAGAATACCGAAAGCGGCAAGTGCTATGCTACGGTTTTTTATGCTGAGCCTACACTTACTATGGGTTGCGGGTCGGAGGTGCTGAAACAAACGGCGGGTGCACCGAGCGGGTCGCAGTTTAACCCGGGGCGCAACAACCTTGTGTATGAAACCATGCTGGGCGATAAGGTAATGCGCGATAGTTTTCAGATAACGGTGAGGGATAACGAGCCACCGGTGTTTAAATGCCCTACCGATGTAGTGGCTAAAGCCCGGGCTGGCACTGCGGGGGTAGAGGTGTACTACCCGGCATTATCGGTAAGCGATAATTGCCCTAACCTAAAGCTTGAATTGCTGGAGGGGTTGAAATCGGGCGGGGTGTTCCCCATAGGTACTACTACATTAAAGTATGAAGCAACAGATGCCGGCGGCAATAAGAGCCAGTGTGTGTTTAAAGTAACGGTGACCGGTGAAGATGCTCCACCGGTGGCTAAAACAGAGGGCAAGCATGTGGTATATGATGAAGAGGTGCGCGACCGCAATAGCCCCGCAAAATCGAATGTTCCTACACTGCTGATAACACCCACCGAAAAGAAAACCACGGCTAAGGTAAAAGATATGGCACCCGGAAAAGATATAGAGCCGCCAAATTTTAACTGTCCGCTGGATACAATGATACTGCTGCCGCCTAACCGAAAAGGGGTGATATATCATTACAAAGACCCTAAGGCTACCGATAATGTAGGCGTGGATAGCGTGGTGCAGATAGCAGGTAGTAAAGATGGCTGTTTTTTAACGGTGGGGGTGCATCCGTTTATTTTCCGCGCTTACGATAAGGCAGGCAATACGCAAACCTGCACCTATAGCGTGATGATAAAAGAGGATGGCACAGCCAAGCCTTATCTGCCGCCTGCCAAACTGGAGGCGGACCTGGAACTGGGCTCAGACTCGGTGCATTATGAACACAAGGCCAGCCTAAGCAAGTGCGACCTTACCGTGCTGATATACGATGATGGCGAGCAGGATAATGATTCGGTGTCTATCATCTTTAACGGCGAGGTGATTGTTAACCGCGATATGATACGTGTGAAAGAGAACGGTGTAATAAAGCGTAATATTACATTAACGCCCAATGCCGAGAATTTTATAATAGCCAAAGCCTGGAACACGGGCCGCTTTGGATTGAACACTCTGCGCATAGATGTATATGATAACAGCGAGGGCAGCCGCAAAGACCTGCGGACGCAAAAGCCATTGATGTCTAAAATTCTACACTCGCGGCCGGGTAATGCGGGTGGCTTATTGCTTAAGTGCGAGTAATTATTTGATAAACCCTAACCCGTAAGCTAAGCGCTTTCCAGGCTTAGGGTTTTATTTTTCTACATTTTTTTGTGGCAGGCATCTGTGCATTTATGGCCTTTTTCGCCATGGGCATAGGCATGTGCATCTTTGGTACAGCTTTGTGTGCATGTATGTTGTTTTTCCTTTTTCATCCCCTTTTTCGAAGATTGTTTTTGGGCCGGTTTATCCTGCTGCATGTTGGTTTGGGCGCCTGCAACCAGCATGGCAATGATAAGGGTTAGAGACAGAAACATTTTTTTCATGGTAATAAGTGGTTTGGTTAATAATGTTAGTGTAGTCGGTGGGTTACGGTATACCTTACAACTTTACTGGCCCGTTTTTTAAATGAGGTAAATCACTTGCTAATGTTTGTTTTTAAACCCTGCGCAGATACATTCGTGGCTGTAATAACTGTTGCCATGAAAAAACTGTTGCTCCTTGTTTGTGTATGTGCCTGTTTGCCGGGTTTTGGGCAGGGCGGTGAACTGCTTGAATTTCCGCCGTATTTAAAGCGGGGAGTGCCGGGCCCGGCCATAGGAGAGGTGCTAAGTGATACGCTGTGGAACAAGGGTGATAAACCGGCTAAGTTTTATATTCAGTTTAAGGCGAAGGGCGCAGGCACGCTGCTGCAGAATATTTTTATGAATGACGAGGCGCACCTGCAATGGCTGAAAGCGCAAAGCAAATCGGCCAATGCGGATGAAAGACGTTTGCAATATGTTCTGGCAGAGGCTAAGCTACAGAAGATGCTGCATGTCCGCGGGCCATTGCTAACCGACCCTGAGCATGTAAGCGATACCACGGCCGGCTATGCGGCCCTGCATAGTATTACCGGCTCGGCCCTGGCTATACAATACA
>DATGWP010000062.1:0-6901 GCA_035299425.1 Chitinophagales bacterium
AGCCCCAACGGGGCGCAATCTACCAGCATCGGGTGAAGCCCGATGTAAGCTATCATCTGGTGTTAAGGCCTGTAAGGCCGCAATCTTGTGTGCGCCTGCAATATTGCGCCCCTGCAGGGCTTAGGTTCAAACCCAATAATACCACAGGCCTTCAGCCTGTGCTGATAGATAGCGGCCCTTCAGGCCTTGCCATCTCTCCGACTTCCGAAGTTTTTTCAACTTCGGAAGTCTCCCGATAGTTATTGGGATGCGAGGATGGGTAAATTGAATTCATCTGGTGGCTGTTAAGTTTCCCCGCCTATTTTAGGCGGGGTGCCCAAAGGGCGGGGCGGTAATTAAATAAACTGTATTTATTCCATTGCTGCATTTTGCTTTTATCAACCTGCCGGTGGTTTCAACCACCGGCCAAAGGCTTGGCATGGGTAAGCCCCAACGGGGCGCAATCTACCAGCATCGGGTGAAGCCCGATGTAAGCTATCATCTGGTGTTAAGGCCTGTAAGGCCGCAATCTTGTGTGCGCCTCCCATATTACTTCAGGCCTTGCCAATTCTCCGACTTCCGAAGTTTTTTCAACTTCGGAAGTCTCTACCCACAGCCAACTCTTTTCCCAACTTATCCTCTACAACGAGCCTTACACTATGCGCACTGCGTTTCATGGCTGTTGCCGTCGCTCTGGACGGCCATCAAAACAGATATTCCGCTTATCAACCTGCCGGTGGTTTTAACCACCGGCCAAAGGCGCGTATAGAAACCGCCGGCAAAACACAGTTTAAAGAAAAGTTTGTTATTTTAAAGTAATGGTACAAAACCCGCGATATAAACACTGGCTGGCCACATGGTGGCTGACCAGTGTTTTGTTTTTTGCTACCGCGCAAACGGTTTGGAATAAAACGTATGTAGAAGACCGCCCCGTAATGCTTTTTGGAAGCGTAATTGCTACCGATACATCGTACATAGTTTCCGGTGCTACCTATGGCGCAAACTCCATTGTTAAAAGTATGTTGGGTCGGATTGATTCATTTGGTATGTTTTCACACTACAGTTTGGTTATTGACTCCAATAATCAAAATTACTACACAACTTTTAACGCATTAATTACGAATCATAACAGTTTTTTTGTTTATGCAGGCAGCACATATGACACGACAGCAAATTTGTTTTTAGCAATAAGTAATAAGGGGATGGATTCTACTGTACTATACCAATATTACACCCCAAATACTTATGCCTATAATGTGTATGATTTAATTGAAGTAGGTGAATTTTATTATTTAGCAGGAATAAGAACAGACCGTCTAACAAATAATGGAGATATGACGCTGGCTAAAATAGATAGTGCGGGTAACAGGATTTGGGAGAGGTTTTACAACCAAAAGAAATATGATTATGCTGCCAGTATTACAAGCTTAAATAATAATAATTTACTGCTGGGAGGTCATAGAAATGACCTCAACAGTACCAATGAGCGGTCAAACACGTGGCTGATGGAAGTAGATACTGGTGGGCAAATGGTGCGGCAATGGTTTGACCCTAACGACAGCACCTATGCCGCCGAGGGTTTACTGCAAACCATGGATGGAGGGTTCATATACGGCGCTCAGAAAAAATTTGAACAAACAGTAGGGGGTGTATATAAAACAGCTACCATAGTTAAGCTTAACTACAACTTTACGAGACAATGGATTATTGAAGGTGGGATAAAGGGAGACCACACCGGCATTAAGGATATAGAGTTTGTAGACGATACTACCTATATAGCCTGCGGTAACTATGCTAATGGCCAGGGATGGGTTATAAAATTTACCGATATCGGTAATATACTGTGGGAGAAAAAGTATAAAGGATTGCAACCTAGTGGCACCTGGAATATTTTAAAAGATATAGATGTGCTGCCTGATGGTAGTTTTATAGCCGCAGGATATTGCCAGTGGATTGTTAACCCAAATAACAATCCCCCGCAGGTAGGCTGGCTTCTAAAACTGGATGTCGATGGGTGCGAGATGGAGAGTTGTTTGGTGGGTATAAATGAAACCCCTAAATCTCCCGCCGAAGGCGGAGACTTAAACAGCCAGATACAGGTTTATCCTAACCCTGCCCAAAGCGCACTTACCATACAGTACGATAACTTACCCTACGGTAGCATTTTGTATGTATTTAATGCTACCGGTGCGCTGATAGAAACACAGCCCGTAACCGGCTCTGCTGGTAAACTAACGTTAAACACCGCTGCCTACCCCAACGGTATATACCTGGCGCGTATAGAAGTTGAGGGCAAAGCTTTGCTGAAAGAAAAATTTATTGTTTTAAAATAATGCTTACAGCTACACAGCTATTCCGACTTCCCAAGTTTTTTCAACTTCGGAAGTCTCCCGATAGTTATTGGGATGCGAGGATGGTCATATTGAATTCGGCTGGTGGCTGTAGATTCCCCGCCTATTTTAGGCGGGTGCCCAAAGGGCGGGGCGGTAATTAAATAAACTGTATTTATTCCATTGCAGCATTTTGCTATTTGTTACATAGCCCACAGACATTCCGCTTATCAACCTGCCGGTGGTTTCAACCACCGGTAAAAGGCCGGGCATGGGTAAGCCCCAACGGGGCGCAATCTACCAGCATCGGGTGAAGCCCGATGTAAACTATTATCTGGTGTTAAGGCCTGTAAGGCCGCAATCTTGTGTGCGCCTCCCATATTACGCCCCTGCAGGGCTTAGATTCACTTACTATGATACCACAGGCCTTCAGCCTGTGCTGATAGATAGCGGCCCTTCAGGCCTTGCCAATTCTCCGACTTCCGAAGGTTTTTCAACTTCGGAAGTCTCCCGATAGTTATTGGGATGCGAGGATGGGTATATTGAATTCGGCTGGTGGCTGTAGATTCCCCGCCTATTTTAGGCAGCCCGTCCCGAAGACGTTCGGGAGGGTGCCCAAAGGGCGGGGCGGTAATTAAATAAACTGTATTTATTCCATTGCAGCATTTTGCTATTTGTTACGTAGCTCACAGATATTCCGCTTATTACGCTGCCGTTGGTTTTAACCACCGGTAAAAGGCCCGGCACTCGCTACTACCCAAACAACGTAGGCCCATTGCGGTCCTTGTATTTAGTAGTATCCTCTTTCTTTTCTTCCGGCACCCTCTCTTTAACTTTCTCCTCTCTACTTACAATGGGCTGTTTTGTGGTTTTATGTAGTACACCCTCAATCCACTTGCCTTCTCGCACTACATCCTCTTTTATTTTCTCCGTTCTATTCAATAGGGGCTGTTGCTCGGTCTCGTATATGGTATCATCAACCTTCTTTTCCTCCAGCGCAGCAGGCGTTTCCTCATTTACTTCTTCCGCCAGTTGCACATCGGCCTCTTCTATATCCTCCTCACTCTTTAGCAATTCCTTTATACTATTCTTTTGCGCGGCTGTCAGTTTATCCAGCATCGGCTGTGTTATCACAAAATCATCCACTTGCACATGCGTAGGCACTGGTTGGTCCTTTTTAAGTTTATGCATTATATCCATATATACCTTAGCCGCCTTTACATCATCGTTGCGCAGGGCTGCACCGGCTACCATACCTACTACATCGTGGGCTATAATCTGGTAATCATCATATAGTCTGCTGGTTGTAGTTTTGCTCTCGGCCAGGTGTTTAGTTACAGTGGCCCGGTTTATTTTCAAAGCATCAGCTATTGTTTTTGCACTGGGCAATGTTCCTTTGCTTTTTACAAATTCACGCACATAGCTATGTATGTTCTTATGGTTATACTCATAGGTAGCCTCTTTCAAACTGGCACCACTTAATCTTGCCGATAGCTTTTGCATCTCTAGCTGCCTTCTAAACCATATATCCAGCCATTCGTTTATTATCTGGTTCAGGTTTTCTTTTTCTTCATCTGCCTGCTTATTTAAAAGCCGGTTGCTGTCAAACCCTCCTTTTAGTATTTCCAGAAAATGATAAGCAGTGTTCTCCGGCAGGTTTTTCATGCTTAGTAATTGTTCAATGCTTAGTGCGCTCATATAGATATTGATTTAGTTACAAGGGGGTGGATAAAGTATTAGCAGTAATACTTTTGTAGTTGCACAACAGTAAACTGCGCAATTGTGTTGCAGTAATGCAAGGTCCGCTGATCACTAGCCTTACGGCCGTAGCGGGCTATATATTTATAATCGCTGCAAAGCTTTTTAGTCTGTTTTCGTAATGCAAAAGTAAGCACACACAGTGCTCATTTGCAAAAAAATCGGCAGGTATTTTAAAACAAAAAATGAGATTTTACCTAATATGAGTAAAGGCATTACCTTAATTTGGTAAGGAGATTACGTGATTTAGGTAAGGAGATTATTTGCCCTCAGTAGGTCGGTATACACATTCCCTGGTGGTTCGGTGTACACAAGGTTGTTATATGTAATTCATTAATAGTGCGTTGCAAAAAGGTCTGGTGTACACTTTTCAAAAAACAGCTATAGTGTACACCCAATGTCACTGACTTAAGGAAGAGCTAATTGTTAGCTGCTTGTATTTTCCCCTCTTGAGAGGGGTGTCCGGTGGCTTTGCACCGGACGGGGTGTGTGGCTGTTTGGCTTAAGTCAATGACATTGAGTGTACCCTCCTTCACCGCTGTTCCGAGGTTCCCAAGGCTCTGCGCGGGACAACTCAGAACTACTAATGGCGCGGAGTGTTTAACTCCGAAGTAATCTATTCTACCTCTGCCGGTTTCTTAAACACCCAGTATTTCTGCAGCGTAAAATTAAAACCCAGCGACACCAAGGCATCTATGCACAGGCGGCTTATCTTATAATCCAGGTGCAGCAGTTCGGTAAGCATATAAGTGCCGCTGCTTTTTAGCGCTATGCTGCCCAGCACTACTACTACAAATTTGGCCAGCTGTGTGCGCTTAGATACATCGTGCGCCTTAAACGTCCAGTACCGGTTAAGGCTAAAGTTGACTATAGCGCCAAACATGCCGCTTATAACAATCGATTTGGTGTAGTGCAGGTGCCCAAACTCGGTAAGCGCTATCATTAACCCATAGTCGAACATACCGCCTATAAAAGCAGATGCCTGTGCTTTGGCAAAGGTGTAAACAGATTGGTAAATGGTAGGTGTAGCCGGTAGGTTAGCCTCTTGCTTTCTTTTCATTTTCGGCCCGGTCGCGCTCATCGCCCAGCTTAAGCACGTTTCTGAATTCAACAAAGTCTATTACCGTAACCACGGCCACTATAAAGCAGGCGAAAAACACCAGTATCTGCGGGTAGAACATAGAGGCCAGCAGCACCAGGCAAATGCCTATGCGCAGCTCGGTAGGTCCCAGCAGGCCCGAGTCGATAGAGTAGGAGCCGGTTATCTTATACTTCATTAGCGTAAGTATCATTATCCAGGCGTAGCAGGCTATAAACAAAAAGGCTACTATCTTGTATTCATCGCTCAGGTAAAAGAAGAAGCCCAGGCCCATCAGCACGGTGCTTGCCCAATCCATACACATATCCAGTGCAAAGCCATACCACTTGCGCGGTATGCCGCGGTAGTAGGCTATGCGCCCATCCAGCGAGTCGCCAAACCACTGCAGCGCAAAGCCCGCAATAGAGATAGCAAAAAAGTATGGGTTGCCCTTAGCCAGGTAAAAGCCATAAAAGATAATAAGGCTTGCCACCAGCGATAGCATCGTCAGCATATCGGGCGTAACAAAAGGGGGCATTATGCGGCAGAAGAAAGCAATAGCAGCTTGTTCGGGTACGCGCAACATGTTAGTGCGTTTTCTATCGGCTGAGATCCGTTTGGCTTTTTCTGCTTCTGTAATGTCGGTTACCATGAGCTATAACTATTAATAAGGAGTTACAAATATGTTGTTTTAAGTTTAAAAGTTGAGCGTGGCAACATATAAGTGGATAAGATGGCTAAATTGACCGCAAAACGGCGATAAATAGCTGTTTTTTATATGTTTTGGGCTTAAATAAACTCTGCTAATCTTGTATATGAATACCCGCAAAATCAGTTTTAGCCTTGTATTTATAATGATATATGCGCTTGTGCGCGGCCAGTATCCGCCCAATATTTATGCCGATACTGCTTATGCCCCTTTCTACTACAGTGTAGCCAGCGGCGATCCCATGCTGGATAGGGTTATTATATGGACCAAGGTAGCCACCTTTGGCGATAGCATTACACCGGTACTGCTTAAATGGGCCGTGGCTGCCGATACCAACTTCACGGTAGTGGTACAGCAAGGCCTTATTACCGCAAAGCCCGAAGAGGATTTCACCGCTAAGGTAGATGTGACAAAACTTACTGCCGGGCATAAGTACTATTACCGGTTTCAAACGGCCAGTGGCAGGCTATCGCAAACCGGTATAGCCCGGACCCTGCCGCCCGATACGGTTAAGCAGTTTAAACTGGCGGTAGTGTCATGCAGTAGCATCTGGGCCGGTTACTTTAATACCTATAAGCGCATTGCCGAAAGAGAGGATATTGACTTTGTTGTTCATCTCGGCGATTATGTATACGACTATGCCGACGACCATCAGCTTAACCGCATGCCTGCCGCACCGGTAAAAGATTGCGCCAGCCTGCGCGATTGGTGCGAGCGCCACACCTATTATTTACTAGACCCCGACCTTCGCGCCGCCCGCCAAAACAAAACGTGGATAGCCGAGTGGGATAACCACGATAGCGACGTAGAAGCACCCGGCAAACCCGAAGAGGCAATTATGCCTTTTTACTGGTATCTGCCCATACGCATGCCCGATGCTACGCACCCCGAAAAGATTTACCGCCGCTTTCAATTCGGCAACCTGGCCGACCTTAATATGATAGATATGCACCTGTTTAGAGGCAAAGAAGAATATGCCGAAGGCAGGAAATCGGTGCTGGGGTTAGAGCAGGATGCATGGCTAAAGGCTAACCTGATAAAATCTAC
>DATGWP010000063.1:0-44897 GCA_035299425.1 Chitinophagales bacterium
GGTGGCGGTGGCGGTGCATCTGATATACGCCGTGGCGGCACGGCCCTTGGCAATAGAGTGGTGGTAGCCGGTGGTGGTGGTGGTGCCGGCTATGATTATAGCAATACCGATTATGAGCGGGGTGGCAACGGTGGTGGCAGCACCGGCGAAAAGGGATATGCGGGCGGTACTACGGGTACTGCGGGCGATGGTACTTATGGCGGCGGCGGCGGTACACAGAGTGGTGGTGGTGCAGGTTCTACATTTGGCGGCTGTGTTGCCGGTTCGGGCAGTGCGGGTGTAGGTGGCAATGCAGGTGGCTGTAACAATAGTGGCGGCGGCGGCGGCGGCGGCTATTATGGTGGCGGTGGCGCTGTGTGGAGCGGTGGTGGCGGCGGAAGCAATTATCCTACTGCTGGCAGCCAGGGTGTGCAGACCGGCAACGGCTCTATTTCTATAGCCTGGTAATAGCTAATGCGTTTGCCATTTTTGGCGTTATTTCTTCTGATATCTAAATGGGCGCTAGTGCGTGTTAGCCCATTACCAGCTATTTTGCTATTTTCGCCTTCCTTTTGAAATGAAGGTCCCCTTTAGCAGGGGCTTTTTAATTTATGAAACATAAAGCCGGTTTTGTCAATATTATAGGTTTGCCCAATGTAGGTAAGAGTACCCTAATGAACGAGTTGGTAGGCGAGCGTATGAGCATTATATCGCCCAAGGCGCAAACAACCCGCCACCGTATATTGGGTATGGTTAATGCCGATGATTACCAGATAGTTTTTTCAGATACGCCCGGCTATATCAACCAGCCCGCCTATAAGCTGCAAAGCACCATGAACCACTTTGTGGAAAATGCTTTTGAAGATGCCGATGTGCTGATTTTTGTTACCGATAAGTTTCAGAAAGATGATGAGCAGGCCCATTTGCTCGAATTAATAAAAACGAAAGGCATACCTACCTTTGTGTTGCTCAACAAAATCGATTTGTATCAAAAAGATGAAACCGAAGCATTGGTAGCTGCCTGGAAAGAAAAGCTACCCAACTGTGAGATAATACCTATTACTGCTTCATCGGGTATCAATTCGAAAAAAGTAATAAAGAAGATAGTAGAGTTATTGCCCGAGGCGCCTCCTTACTTTGATAAGGACCAGCTAACCGACCGCAACACCCGTTTTTTTGTATCGGAGATAGTGCGCGAAAAGATTTTTTTGAATTACACCAAAGAGATACCATACAGCTGCGAGGTGATAGTTGAAACTTATAAGGAAGAAGAAGCTATAGACCGTATCCGCTGTGTAATTTTTATTGAGCGCGAGTCGCAAAAAGGGATTATTATTGGTAACAAAGGTGAGGCTCTTAAAAAGGTGGGCACCGAGGCGCGCAAGGATATTGAAGAGTTTATAGGTAAGAAAGTGCATTTAGAGCTGTTTGTAAAAGTGAAAGACAAATGGCGTGATAATGCCGGCACCCTTCGCAATTTTGGATACGACGCCGGTTAATAATTAAAATTTAATTTTAGTACAATGGGATTTACAGTAGCAATAGTAGGAAGGCCAAACGTAGGGAAATCGACGCTTTTTAACCGGTTGGTAGGGGAGAAGAAAGCTATTGTAGATGACTATAGCGGTGTAACGCGCGACCGTATTTACGGCGAAAGCGATTGGGGCGGCAAAGATTTTAACGTAATAGACACCGGTGGTTTTGTACCGCGCTCTAAAGATGTGTTTGAAAAGCACATACGAGAGCAGGTAATGATAGCTATACAAGAGGCATCGCTATTGCTTTTTGTAGTAGATGCCACTACCGGCATTACTACGCTGGATGATGAGTTTGCCAATATTTTGCGCAAGCACCAGAAGAATGTGTTTTTGGTAGTAAACAAAGTAGATAACCTGCAGCGCATGCATGAGGCTAACGAGTTTTATAGCCTGGGTATCGACAACATATTCTTTATAGCCAGTATGACAGGCTCGGGTACCGGTGAATTGCTGGATGCTGTAGCTGAGCGGATACCGGTAGAAACAGAAGAAAAGCAGGAAGAAAATATACCTAAGGTATGTATTATAGGCCAGCCTAACGTAGGTAAATCATCACTGGTAAATGCCCTGTTGGGCGAAGAGCGCAACATAGTAACCAATATAGCGGGTACCACCCGCGATTCGGTACACACCCGCTTTACTAAGTATGGTAAAGACCTTATGCTGATAGATACGGCCGGTATACGCGGCAAAGCCAAGGTGCACGAGAACCTTGAGTTTTACTCTGTAATACGCGCAGTAAAAGCACTTGATGAGTCGGATATAGCAGTAATCGTATTAGATGCTACCAAAGGTATTACCCACCAGGACCTTACTATTTACCGCATGGCCATGCGTAAGCACCGTGGCATTATAGTGGCAGTAAACAAGTGGGACCTAATGGAGAAGGAAACGAATACTGCGCGCGACTATGAAGCTATACTGCGCACCAAGCTGGCACCATTCAACGATGTGCCTATTATATTCATATCGGCGCTGGAGAAACAGCGTGTGTTCAGAATTATAGAGGTGATAGAGCAGGTATATGTAAACCTGCGTAAAAAGATTACTACTTCGCAGCTGAACGAGGTAATGCTAAAAGCTATCAGCGATTACAGCCCACCGGCTAATGATGGACGATTGGTATCTATAAAGTATGTAACCCAGTTGCCTACACCAAGCCCGTCTTTTGCATTTTTTGCTAACCACCCCAAGCATATTAAAAACCCTTACAAGAATTACCTGGAGAATAAACTGCGCGAAGCCTTCGACTTTACAGGTGTGCCTATCAATATTTTCTTCCGCGAAAAGTAACCGGCTGATAGTCAATTAGAAAGGAACCCGGAAAATGGGGATAAGCTTGTTAAAAATAATTTTGCGAAAATTTGCAAATACTAATAATGGAAAATTATATTTGCGCGTCAATTTATTAACCTAAACAAAAAAACTTAAAAGAATGAAAAAGGTATTTTTCGCTTTCGTAGCTGCTTCGGTAGTAGTTCTTTCAGCTTGCAACAACAAACCAGCTGAGAACACAGACGCAACTCCAGTTGATACAACTACTGTAACAACTACAACTACTGAAACTACAGTTACAACTGATTCAACAGCTGTTGTAGCAGATTCAACTGCTGCTGCTCCTGCTGCTCACTAGTCAGAAAGCAAACTCAATAAAAAGGTCCCGCCCCGGCGGGACTTTTTTATTTATAGCCGGTTAGCAATACCGATACGCTACCGAACCGGGTATAATTCTTTTGTATTCTTATTAACTTAATAATTGCATTTGAATGCAAAACGGCATTAAAATGTATTGAAAAATCTTCCCCCACACCTATCCACATATCCGCATAAAGTTACCAACGTATGGGTCGATTGAATTTGTTGTATAATCTGTTGGTTGTTAGTTCTTTGTGGTTGATTTAGCGGCATGATAAAAGTCTTGTTACAAGATACTCACCACCCCTATTCTTTTTCAAAAGTGTACATAATTTAGCAGGCTGTGATAGATGAATACGAAAAGCTAAAAGCAACCTTTGAGTCGCGTAATTCGCCGGTGGCCGTAAGGCTGTTCAGGGCTAAGCAGGCGCCGCTTATTTTGTTTTTTCTGCGCCGGCAGTTTAAGAACCCGCATATAAGCCATATACAGCATACCGAGATGGTGCGCCAGCTAAGCCATGTGCTGGAGCAGATAAGCTACCGCGACTATGTAGAGGAAGATGATAGCGACCTTACGCAAATACTGGATAGCGAGCAGAAATCCGAATTGCTTATAAAGCGATGGAGCGATGCCGGCTACATTACGTTTGAACCGGATGAGAAGGGCCAGTACCATCATGCCCTTAGCAGCGATACCGAGAAAGTAATACAATGGATATATAGCCTGCAGAAGCAGGAGTTTATCAGCGCCGAGAGTAAGTTTATGGATATCTTCAACAAGCTGCGCGAGATAGCTGAAAACAGAACCGAAGACTGGGAAGAGAAAGTAGACGCACTGAAAGCCCGCAAGCGTGAGCTGGAGGCCGAGATACGCCGGCTGGAGATAGAACAGAAAGTAATAAGCGCAGAGGATTACTATGTAAAATCGCGGTTTAACGAAGTAACTAACCTTGCCCAAAGCCTGCTGGCCGATTTTAGAGAGGTGGATGAAAATTTCAACGGTATTAAAAATACTATTTACGAGAAGCAGACCAACCTTGAGCTTACCAAAGGTAACATACTGAACTATACGCTGGATGCGTTGGATGATTTGCGCAATACAGACCAGGGCAAGAGCTTTGAGGCCTTCTACCGCCACTTGCTGGATGACAGCAGCAAAGACGAGCTGAGCGAGCTTATACGTAAAGTAGTAGCTATTATGCGCGAGCGTGAGATAGAAGTGGAGGATGAGTTTCTGTTACACCTGCGTGTGTACCTTAACCGGGAGGGCAACCGGGTGCGCAACTCGTATCATAAGCTGGCTGATAAGCTGAACAAGGTACTGGCAGAGAAAAGTTTGCTGGAGCGTAAAAACACTATACGCATTATAAATGAGATAAAGTCTGATGCGTTGCGCGCTAAAGATAATCCGCCACGGGGTGATGCATTTATAGAGATTGATGGTTTCCCCGATATAGAGTTGAGCATGGAGCGCCCGCTTACCGAGCAGCCACAGGATGTGCAGATAGAAGCCAAAGCATTGAAGACTGCGGATGTAGATTTAACCTCGCTGGATTTGGGCAACCTGGTAAGCCAGTTTTTTATAGACAGGGAACAACTGGAAAGCCAGATAGCCGACCTGCTGAAAAAGAAAAAGCAGGTTACGCTTAAAGATGTAGTGGCGCATTACCCGGTTACCAAAGGCCTGTCGGAGGTGCTTACGTATGTAAACATTGCCACGCAAAGTGGCAAATCGTTTATTAACCGCGATAAAGAAGAATTGGTAGTGATAAATGATAAAGGAAGTAAGGCTATTAGATTACCCGAAATAATTTTTAGTAAATGACAACTGTAAAAGCAGAAGCGTATGCATCGGTAATAGTAAAGCTATTGCAAAGCGTGATATACGATGACGATAAGAAATACTGGAACGATGTGATAAACTACGAAACATCGGTGCGCGATTACTTTGGCAAAATTGGGATAGATGTAATTATAAGCCGCCAGGATGGGTACGCATTTTTAAAGCAGGCCGAGTTTGCCGAAGATGATAAAAGCCGCCCAATACAGCTGATACGCAAAATACCATTGACGTATGAAACCACCCTGCTGTGTGTACTGCTGCGCGAATGGCTGGATGAGAACGAAGTAAAGATGCAGACCGATAAGTTATATGTAACCAACAAGCAGGTGAAGGAGCGGATTGATTTGTTCTTTAAAGATAAAACCAACCGCAAGCGATTATTGGATAAACTGGATACGCTTATTAAGCAGGCGCAGGATTTGGGCTTTTTGCACCTTAACCAGGAGGATAAAATAAACAACGATAACAGTCAGTATGAGGTGAAGCGGATTATTAAAGCAAAGATAAGCAACGAGAAATTAGAGGAACTGAAAATAAAATTGAAGCAACATGTGGAGTCTGTTTGATACCAAGCAAGATAGTGCGGGGTTCCGGTTAAATTATCTGCAGATATATAACTGGGGAACCTTTGATGAAAAGATTTATACGCTAAACCCCGATAGCCAGAGTAGCTTATTAACCGGTGCCAACGGCTCGGGCAAAACTACTATTGTAGATGCTATGCTTACCCTGCTGGTGCCCAGCAACCAGCGTTTTTACAACCAATCGTCGGGTGCCGAGAAGAAGAAGGAAAGAAGTGAAGAAAGCTATGTAGAGGGGCACTTTGGTCGTACACAGGATGAAGATTCTTCGGCCTCTAAGGTGAGCAAACTGCGCCCCGATAGAAGCAATCTCTATTCAATAATACTGGCAAATTTCAGCAGCAACGATACTGCCAATATCACGGCATTTCAAGTGCGTTATTTTAAGAATAATGTATTACAGCGCGAGTATGTGGTAGCACACCGGGCGCTTAAAATTGAAGATGATATACAGTTTGACAGCAAAGGCGAGTGGCGCAAGAAGCTGAAAGCAGGCGGCAAAATTTTCTTTTACGATTCGTTTAGCCAGTATAGCCAGAAGCTGATTGACGATTTGGGTATGAAAAGCGAAAAGGCGCTTAACCTGTTTAACCAAACAGTAGGTATAAAGGTGTTAGGCAACCTGGATGATTTTATACGTACCAATATGCTGGAGGAAAACGACAGTGAGAATGAGTTTAAATCGCTGCTGGAAAACTATCAGAACCTTTTGACTGCACACCGTAGTATAGAGAAAAGCAAATACCAGTTGCAGTTGCTGGAACCGGTGTATAAAAACTACTTTGAGTACGAGACTATTTACCATGAGATACAGAACGCTGAGCGCAAAGTAGATACTATCCGCGCCTGGTTTAAAATACGGCAGAAGGAACTTGGTGAGCAGGAGATAAAGGTGCTGGAAGCTGAGATAGAGTTGCTGCAAAGCAAAAAGGGTAAACTGGAAAAAGACCGCGAAGCTGTAGACCAGCAGATACTTAGCCTGAACATGGCGAAGGAGAAAGACCCTACGGCAGCACAGCTAAAAACGATTGATGAAAATATACGTGAGCTGGAGCGCGAAATGGAAGAACGCAAAAAGCGCGTGGCTGATTATAACAAGCTGGCCCTGCTGTGCGGCTTGCCCAAAGACCCTTCGGAGAAAACATTTATTGCCAATCATAAGTCGATAGAAAAGGCGCGCAACAAAACCTTTGAGAAACGTAACGAGCTGGAGCAGCTATTGCTGGATGCCCGCCAGGAACACCGCGGCAAGCTGCAGCAGTTTGAAGCCATAAAAGCAGATATAGAATACCTGCAAACCCGTAAGGATAAAATTACCGGCAACGTGGCGCAGATACGTATGCGCGTGCTCGATTATGTGAAAGCGAGCAGTGAAGAGATTCCTTTTGTTGGGGAGTTGATGGAAGTGCAGAAAGAGGAAGAGCATTGGGAAATGGCTATAGAGAAGTTGTTACACGGTTTTGGCAAGTGCCTGGTAGTGCCCGAAAAATACTACCGCGATGTAAACAAGTTTGTAAACAACAACGACCTGGGTGGCAAACTGGTATACTACCGCGTAGACCCTAAGCAGGATTACCTGAAGAGCATGACCAATGCCGGCGATAATACGGTGGTGACCAAGCTTAATTTTAATGCAAAGAGCGAGTACAGCGATTGGGCCGAAGATTTTATTACGCGCACCTACGATTATACATGCTGCGAAAAGCTGGACGAGTTTTCGCGCTACGATAAAGCTATAACTGCAACCGGACTTATAAAAAGCAAAAAGCGCCACGAGAAAGATGATAGCAGTTTTAAGGCAGGTGCCACTAATTATGTTTTAGGCTGGAACAACCGCGATAAAATTGTAGCCCTTCAACGCGAAGGTAACGCCATAGCCGCCGAACTGGAAACGTTGGATAAGCGCATGGAGGATTTAACCAGCAAGCGCGATATAGAGAATGATGCACTAAACGCACTACAGCGATTGACCGAATACAGCGACTATAGTTTTATAGACTGGAAAGAATGCTCGCAGAAAATTTCGGCGCTTGAATCGGAAAAGAAGGAACTGCTGAAGAAGAACAGCACGCTGGAGGATATAGAGAAGAAGCTTAAACTGGCTGCCGAAGAGAAGAAGAAGATAGATGTAGCGCTTGATAACCTGATAGGCGATAAGCGCCTGGTAGAAAGCCGCCGCGATACGTTGGTGGAAGATGTGCGCCGCCTGGCCAACACCATACAGGAGTTTGCCAAACATGCGGACTTGCCTAAAGAGTTTGCAAAACATGCAGCGTTTATAGACGAGCTGCTGGCCTTGACGGACGATGTATACACGGTAGAAAAGAATACCCTGCAAAAGCTGAAAGAAGAGCTGGACGAAACCCAGAAGAAACACGGCAAAGTATTTACCATCATCAACGAGGCTATGGATAGCTACCTGCGCCCAAGCCGCGAAATACAGGAGAAGTTCCCTGAGTGGATGGACGAAACGCACAACCTGAAAGCACGCCCCGAGTATCTGAAAGACTTTGTGGACTTGTATAAGAATATAAAGGACGAGAAGATTGCCGAGTTTGAAAAGAGGTTTAAGAACGAGTTAAACAATAGCGTAATTAAAGACCTTAGCAGTTTCCAGAATAAGCTGTATGAGCAGGAGAGCACCATTAAAGATAGTATAGATAATATCAACCGCTCGCTGGCCCGTATACGGTTCAACATTAATCCCGATACCTATATCCAATTGCAGTTCAATCAAACCCGTATGCCTGAGATAACCGATTTTAGAAAGCGGTTAAAAGAGTGGGTGCCTAATACGCAAAAGCTGGCCGAGAACGATATTGTATACCTGGAGGAGCATTTTACCGGTGTTATTCGTCCGTTTATAGAGGAGTTGCAAAAGAACGACCCATGGCGTAAGCGCGTAACCGATGTGCGCAACTGGATGGAGTTTAAAGCTACCGAGCATTACATAGAGGATAACCAGATAAGCAACGTATACGAAAGCAGCGGCAGCCTTTCGGGTGGCCAGGCGGCGCAGCTTACTTACACCATATTAGGCAGCGCTATTGCCCATCAATTTGGTATTAACCAAAGCGGCAGCACCTCGCGCTCGTTCCGTTTTATAGCGGTAGATGAGGCCTTTAGTAAGCTGGATCCTGAAAAATCGAAATACCTGATGGAGCTTTGCAAGCAATTGCATTTGCAATTGATGGTAGTTACCCCTTTGGATAAAATACATGTGGTAGAAGATTATGTATCGGTAATACACTACGTAGAAAACAAAAACAAGCGCAACAGCGATGTAATTGATATGAGTATAATGGAATACAAAAAACAGAAGAAGGAAAAGGGTGCCCTGGCTGCTGCCAAATGATAGGAATGGGTGACTTATGAACTTTATCATACCGTTTTTTGTTACATCTGTGGTGTTTTTTTCGTTAACTTAGTTGTAAGTAAAACATGTACCTCGACCCACGGACCATTATCGTAGTCAATATTTTTAGCGCAGGCCTTTTTGGAATTGCGCTGCTGGCGGTGTCGCAGGGGTATTTAAAGCAGATTAGTGGTATTTTTTGGTGGGCTACGGCATCGCTGCTAAGCGCCCTGTCTTGGTTGTTGTATTCACTGCGCGATGTGGTGCCCGATTTTATTTCCATAATCATAGCGCAGGCGGTATTTCTGGTGGCGCTGGCTTACTATTTTATAATCGTTGCCCATTTTACAGGTAAAATAAAACGGACAAATTGGGTGTTTTATTTGATAGGTGGTGCTGTAGCGGGCATGGTGTATTTTTTATATGTACAGCCTAATACTTCGGCGCGCATTGTTATTATATCATTCACTACTGCTGTTATCCTCTTTACTTCTGCCTATGTGCTTTTGGTAGGCAAAGAAAAACGCCCCACCTCGCATTGGTTTACCGGTATCATATTTGCCTTTGCCGGCGCATTTTCTGCGTTCAGAACCGTGTATCATTTGTTTTGGAATACCGACCCTAACCTGAGCATGTTTGCCAACAACACTATGCAGAGTGTTACGTTTTTAACCTCCTATCTTACTTCTGCCATTGTTACTTTTGGTTTTTTGCTGATGAGTTACGACCGGTATATTACCCAGCACGAAAATGCAGAGGGTGAAATTAAACTGAACGAAGAGCGCCTTAATGAGGCACAAAAACTGGCCAAGGTAGGCAGTTGGGAGTTTGACCTGGACACGAACGAACTTACCTGGAGCAAAGAGCATTACCACATTTTTGAAATGGATGAAATGCCTCCCGATAAGTTGTATGCCGAATGCCGCAAGTTTATTCACCCCGATGATATTCCGCAGTTAGACGAAGCTATAAGAATTGGAAAAGAGAAGGGCCATGGCGTAGTTTACGAGCACCGCATAATTTGTAAAAATGGTACTATTAAGTACCTGCTGGGTATAGGCGAAACCTTTAAAGGTACCAATGGTAAACGTAACATGTTGCGCGGTACCGTGCAGGATATTACCGAGCGTAAGAAAGCAGAAGAAACCAACCGTAAGTTTGCCATACTCGAGTCGAAAAGTAAAGAGATGGAGCAGTTTGCCTATATCGCTTCGCACGATTTACGCGAACCATTGCTTACTATCAGAAGCTATGTAGACCTGCTTACCGAAGAGCACCAACATAAAATGGAAGGGGATGCAGCCGAGTCGCTCCGCCGTATTTCGCGCGCAGCCGCGCGTATGGATGAGTTAATGCAGGGCCTGCTCGATTATTCGCGGCTTAGTAAAGTAAAAGAGTTGCAGGCGGTAGATTGCAACCAGGTGGTAAAGGATGTAATAGCCGACTTGGCGTCGCTTATTCAAAATAATAATGCTTTTATAGAGGTGGGCAACCTTCCTATGCTACGGGCCTACCCCCTCGAAATGAAGCAGCTTTTTCAAAACCTGCTGGCCAATGGCATCAAGTTTAAAAAGGGCGGTACAGACCCTGTTATCCACGTTTCGGCCAGCAAAATCAACGGTGTATGGACTTTTAAAGTAAGCGATAACGGAATTGGTATTGAAGATTCGGATAAAGAAAAGATATTTGCGCTGTTTCAGCGCCTGCATAACCGGAACGAATATGCGGGAAGCGGGATTGGGTTGGCATATTGTAAAAAAATTGTAGAGTTACACCACGGAACCATTTGGGTAGAGTCGGTTCCGGGTATGGGGAGTGCCTTTTATTTCACGATTTTAACCTGATTGTGTTGTTGAAAAAACTGAATAGAGTTTTATTGGTAGATGATGATGATGATGCAAATCATTTTCAGGAAAAACTTTTTCGCAAGTACAACTTTGCCGAAAACGTAGATAAGGTAATGAACGGCGCTGATGCGCTCGAGTACCTGAATAAGGGTATTAAAGGCGAATACGATTTGCCGGAGATTATTTTTCTTGACCTGAACATGCCCCGTATGGATGGCTGGACTTTTTTGGAAAAGTACAACCAGTTTAGCGACGAGATAAAAGCAAAAATTGTTCTCATCATCCTTACCTCATCAGTAAACCCCGATGATGAGGAGCGCGCCAAAATAACCCCGGAAGTAAAAGGGTATAAAAACAAATTTCTTCATAAAGACCAGCTGACCGAGATAATGAAGCTAATGCCAATTTAGGCTACTCTGCCTGAGAAATTTTAGCCCCAAATCAGCCATATTATCTGTTTCTTCATATGGCGTGATACTTGCCATTTTGTGGCGTATAACTTTAGTTTATGGGTAGCAGGTATGGGTTTCTTTTTTTTATATGGGTTAATGTTTGGGCTATGGGCTGCAATCATAACCGCTCCTCTATTGATAATGCCCGCGCAGAAAACCTTCCGGCAAAAAATACTCCGGTAGCAGTGCCGGCTCCGCCCGATGTAACCTACCACTACCAGGTGCTTACCAAACAAGATCGCCAGAAAGCCGATTCGCTGGTTGAGCATTTAGACGTATTGCTGGCCTTAAACCGGGTAGACTATAAACACCTGCTCAGGTTAGATTCGATTATTGCTCCCGATTCATTCTACACCGATTTTAAAGCATACTCGCCTTTTCCGTGGCAGCTGTCATTTTTAAATGAGGTGCCTAAAATTATATTTTACTCATACCGCATACAGGCCTTTGCTGCTTACGAAAACGGCGTGTTGGTTAAATGGGGGCCGGTAAGTATGGGCAAAAAATCTACGCCTACCCCCACAGGCCTTTTCTTTACCAACTGGCGGGCTAAGGAGACGATAAGTACGGTAAATGATGAATGGATAATGAAGTGGTATTTCAACCTCGATAATTTTGAAGGCGTAAGTATGCACGAATACGAAATGCCCGGCTACCCGGCGTCGCATGCATGTGTAAGGCTTACCCCTGCCGATGCTTTCTGGTTTTACAACTGGTGCGAGCAGTGGGTGCTGAATAAAGAGGATAAATACAGGAGCATAAAGGCGTATGGAACACCGGTACTTATTTTTGGTACGTACGATTTTGGAGGTGCCAAACCCTGGAGAAATCTTCCGGTAGATAAGGGGGCTGTAACAATTTCGGCAGATGAACTGCAAAAGGAAACAGAGCCGCACCTGGAGATAATACACAAGCGCAGGCAGCAGCGCGATTCTTTAATGGCGACTATGGTTATCTGATAAAAATATCAGGCTTAGCGTAATTCTATTTATTGTAAATTTACTTTGAAAACCACAACTATGGCAAGCGAAAACAGCAACTGGACATACAACGAATTTCTGGCTTTTTTACTGGTGTATGCCGGTGGTATGGATACCTATTTATCGGACCAGGAACTTGAGTTTATCAAGCAACGCACCCGTATAGATGATATTGCAAAAATAAAAGCGGCTGTAGATGCTGTAAGTGATGCGGAGGTGCTGGAAATTATTGATGCCTACCGCCCAAAATACCTGGGTACCTCTGAAAAGGAATTAACGGCAAAAACAGATTTAGAAAACCTGATAAACACGCCCGGTGTACACAGCCAGTTAGAAAAAGCTGCCGTACATATACTTGAAAAGATAATACTAACCAAGGCCCGCTAGTAGTCTTCTTTACCCACCCCGAATAAATAGTGCACACCAACCACTAGGCCCACGTTGGCCACGCGGCTTTGCTGATACTTTACATCGTTGTGGCTGAACCATCCTAAGTTTTTAAGCACGTTGCCGTTTATATCTAAAAAGCCGGCATAGCCCTGCAGGCCTAAATCAAAATACAGATTGTTAGTAGCGTATACCTCGCAGCCTATTTGCAGCGCAAGGCCAATATCAAAGGTTTTAAATTTTTCGTGCGATGTAAACGAAAGCGAATCGGGCAGGTATTCGTAGCCGGCGATTTGCACATGCTCGCTGGCGGCGGTACGTATATTTATTTGTGGCCCAAGGGCAACAAACATTTTTGCCGTATGGCCAAAGCCGCTGGTCCACTTAGCCATTATGGGTATTTGTATATACTGTAATTTTATTTCGCGCTTCACATTTACGCGCGTGTACGAATCGCCAAAGGTGCCTTCCGGTATTGTAGCAGGGCCTATAAAGTTGTCTTCGTATTTCTGGCCTGCTGTGCCGTAGCGTACTTCGGCCTGTATGCCCCATTGGGGTTCAAAATTGTAGCCCACTACCACGCCGCCGTTGCCACCATAGGTAAACCTGTAGTCCATCTCAGATACACGCACATAAGGCTCTTTAAAAGGTGCCAGCGTGCCATAGTTATTCTGGGTATAAATAAAATCGCCGGTAAAGGCGCCGGCTACACCCAAATGAAAACCCTTTTGGGCAAAGCCGCTAAAGGTTAGTACTGTTACAAAAACAAGTAGAATATACTTCTTCATATTTTAGCTTTATGTTGCAAAGGTCTTAATTTATACACAACTATTCATGAATATAGCTTTTCGGGTTAAAAAATACATAAGCTATTTGGTAAATGCAAAAACAAAATATTACCTGCATTCGCCATTTGTATACGAATTTTACCTGAACGTGCTGGAGGGGCTCTCACCGCGTGGGCTTGAACCCGTTATTGCATTAAGGCAGCAATTAAAAAATAATGATACAGCTATTGAAATAGAAGACTTTGGTACAGGTAATAAACACAGTCGGCGGTTGGCAGATATAGAGAGGAATGTTTCTATAAAACATAAGTATGGGTTGTTGCTCTACCGGTTGGTGCAGTATTTCAGGCCGCTTACTATTGTTGAAGTAGGTACTTCAATAGGTTTAAGCTCGTCCTATATGGCGCTGGCCGATACTAAGGCGAAGCTAGTTACGCTGGAAGGCTCCCCTGCCATTGCCAACTGCGCTAAACAAAATCATCATCACCTTGGGCTAAATAATATAGAGATAGTTACCGGAGATTTTGATAATACACTCACGCAGGTGCTGGATGGACTTTCATCCGTTGACCTTATATTTTTCGACGGCAACCACACCCAGCAGGCCACGCTGGAGTATTTTAACCTTTGTCTTGCCAAAGCCAATGAACACACAGTATTTGTATTCGATGATATTTACTGGAGCGATGGAATGTGTAGCGCCTGGCAACAAATTAAACAGCACCCGCGCGTAAGGCTTACCATAGATGTATACCAATTTGGCATCTGCTTCTTCAACAAAGAGAAGCTGGCTAAAGAAGATTTTGTGTTGTTGTATTAATTAAACAAGCGCACTAATCCCTGTATTGCTCAATCACTTGCAGTATAGCCGCATCGTCCAGTAGCGAATCATCCATCTCAAAAATCAAGGTGTGTTCGTCGAAGTTAACCAGCAATCCCCGCTCAAGGTTCAGCAAGCCCTCGTGGCGGTTACCGGCTTGCAGGTAGAACACCGATTTGATATAGTAGATATCGGCGCAGTTTTCGTACTTCGCTTCCGCCTCGTTAAGCACCTGGAATGCCTTGCGGAAATCTTCAACATTAAAATAAGCTGTAGCCAGGTTTATCCAGTTTTGCTTGGCATTGGTATCCAGCTGAAATATACGTTCAAATATGTTCAGCGCCAGTTCGCCTTCGCCTATACTCATATAGGCATCGGCCAGTGCGCCCAGGTAGTCGGTGTTATCTTTGCTTAGCTTAGCTGCGCGCTCAAAAGAGGAGATGGCCTTTGTCCATTTTTCCTCTAACCGGTATGTTTCGCCAATGCGGAAAAAAGCCTCATCAAAATAAGGGTCTACACCAATTGCCTTGCGCAGGTACGAGCGCGACTTGGCATAGTCTTCCATTTGTTGGTAGCATTCTGCGGTTTTAAGGTATAACTCTTTATTAGGCTTGCTCAGCTTAATAGCATCCAGGTAGTACGTAAGTGCTTCGTGGTAGCGGGCCATGTTATACAATACATCGCCGCTGCATATATAGGCAGCATCATATGTATCATCAATCGCAATTACATACTCAAACGCTTCCAGCGATTTTTCAAATTTGGCCAGGCCCGCGTAGGCATGGCCCAGGTTAAACCAGGCCAGGTGCGAGTAGGGGCTTTGCTCTATCAACTCCTCGTGAAAAGCAATGCTATCATCAAATTTTTCGGTAAGCTCGGTGCAAAACCAGTACCGGTTAAGCCCTTCTTCGCTCATGGGGTTATAGCGCAAGGCCTCTTTAATAGCGGCTACTACCTCATCGTACTTCTCCAGGTCTTCGTATATGTCGGCGTATTCCAGGTGAAGTTCGCACTTATCTTCGTCTTCTGTAGCTATAGTTAATGCATAATCTACATGCGCTTTGGCTTCCTCATGTTTGCCATCCCACAGGGCAATATCGGCGCGTATTAAAAATATATTTATGTCGTTAGGGTCCAGCTTCTGTGCTTCATCCAGCGAGTAAAGCGCCTCTTCAAAGTGTTTTTGGTTGGCCAGTATCTCGGCCCTTTTGGTGTGAAAAAAGGAAGAGAACGAGTAATGCTCAAGCGCGCTGTCTATTACCTTAAGGGCTTTATTTACCTCGCGGTTATCCTGGTAAAACTGAATTATCTGCTCGTAGTTTTCTTCCTCCAGAAAAACGTGCTGCTCTTCTTTAATTGATTCTTCATACTTTTTTACAAGGTCTACAATTTCACCAAAGCCCGGTTCCATAGATTCATTTTCTTCCATAGCATAAATTTAGGGTGAAGAATTCAAATTGTGTATGCCTGAGATAAAGAACGGTGGTTTTTTATAACTATTTACCGAAAGTAATTTTCTAAACCTTTTTTATCAATCCCATTTTTCAACACTCAGCAAACAATTTGTATACAAATTATACGGCTCAATTACGCTCTTTTGCTGTGAAGTATTTTTGTATTGGCAGTTTGACTTTTCCCCTCTTGAGAGGGGTGTCCGGTGGCTCTGCACCGGACGGGGTGTATGGCTGTTTGGCTTTAACTTAGCAGCGTTGCTATTAGGTAAGTAAAAGGGGTAACAAAAAAAAGGGCGCTTCCTTTCGGAGCACCCTCGCATTCACCACTACGGATATTTTTTTATAAAGCCGGCGCATTTACCTGCAGGTTCTGTATCTGCCCGCGGATAACAAACACCGGTACATTCTCTTCCATCACAAAGCTTCTTTGCACCTTACAGAAAACATCGGCAGATAAGGCAAAACTCTTTTTGTCGGTGCTCCATTTCATTTTGGTTACGCTTACAAAGGCAGTGCCCGGCAGTGCATTGTATTTTTGGTTGTTGTATTCATAGCTCATATTCTCTACGTTCACTTCGCCCAACATACCCTCTTTAAAAGTATAATCAATTTGAATTTTACTGGGATAAACGTGGCCTTGTTTATCGCGTACTTCCTCACCCAATAATGTGATAGAGGCAGTTTTGGAGTTGTTGGTCAGTTGTGCGTTGTAATTGCCGGTGGCGCGGGCCACAAAGTCGGCCCCGTCAACAGTTAACGCGTACCCGGGTGCATATCTTTCAGCTGCTTTTTTGCTGGTAAACGATTCGCCGGTAATAAGTATGGCTGAAAGTAAAATGAGTGAGAAGATTTTTTTCATATGATTGGTTTTTTGTTTTTTAAAACTTCTTACCCTATGATTTACGCCCTCCTTTCTAAAAGGTTTCACTTGTTACCCACAAGCATATTCCTGTTATTGCCTCCAATCTTTTATTTTAGCTTGCCCGCCATAGCCTTAGCCAAAAGGGCAATGCCAACATGAAACATCCACTTACTATTCTATGTTTTTGTTTTTCAATGCTTTGCCATGCACAGCAAGCCGGATACTGGCAGCAGCAAACCAATTATAAAATAGATGTTTCGCTAAACGATACCCTGCACGAGCTCGATGGATTTTTATCATTAGAATATTCTAATAATTCGCCGCAGCCGCTCGATTACATCATTTTTCACCTTTGGCCTAATGCGTATAAAGACCACACCACACCTTTTGCCCAACAACAAGTAGAGAATGGCGATACTAAATTTTACTACAGCAAGCCGCATCAACGCGGCTATATAGATAAGCTGGATTTTAAAGTGAATGCCGAAGTGAGTAAGTGGGAGTACGATGGCGAGAACGAGGAGATTTGCAAAGTGTATTTAAACAAGCCGCTGGCCAGTGGAGAAAAGGTGCGTATCTCTACACCGTTTCATGTAAAGTTGCCTGCCACCTTTTCGCGTATGGGCCATGTGGGCCAAAGCTACCAGGTTACGCAGTGGTATCCCAAACCGGCAGTATATGATAAAACTGGCTGGCATGCCATGCCTTATTTAGACCAGGGTGAGTTCTATTCCGAATTCGGTTCGTATGAGGTTAACATTACTCTGCCACAAAACTATGTGGTAGGTGCCACCGGCGATTTGCAAAACACCGGTGAAATGCAATGGCTCGACTCAATTGCCATAGCTACCAGTAAAATAGATAACTATTCATCGGATATGAGTTTCCCTGCTTCGGCAAAGCAAACAAAGACAATAACCTACAAACAAAACAACATTCACGATTTTGGCTGGTTTGCCGATAAGCGCTACCATGTATTAAAAGGCGAAGTAGAGTTACCTTACAGCAAAAAGAAAGTAACCACCTGGGCTATGTTCACCAACGACCAGGCCGAATACTGGAGCCGTGCGCCGGAGTACATACACGATGCTGTTTTTTATTACAGCAAATGGATAGGCGAGTATCCTTATGCTCAGGTAACTGCCCTGGAAGGTGCATTGGATGCCGGTGGTGGTATGGAATACCCCAACGTAACGGTGATAGGAGAGGTGAGCAGCCGCTTTTCGCTCGATAATATTATAGCGCACGAAGTAGGCCACAACTGGTTTTATGGTATACTGGCCAGCAACGAGCGCGACCACACCTGGATGGATGAAGGTGTAAACTCATACTACGAATACCGCTACACCCGCACAAAGTATCCTAATCAACGGATATTGCCCGGCGTGCCGAAAGGCATTGCAAAGTCGTTTGACATAGCACATTACAAGCATAAATATTTAATGGATGTGGCTTACCAGTTTATGGCCCGCGAAAACCGCGATGAACCACTGGCACAACCGGCGCAGGATTTTACCGACTTTAATTACGGGGTATGTGTATATGGCAAAAGCATGCTCATTTTCGATTACCTCGAGGCGTATTTAGGCACCGAGAAGTTTGATGCCGTAATGAAGAAGTATTTTGAAACATGGAAATACAAACACCCGCAGCCGGAAGACATACGGGCTGTGTTTGAAACCGAAACCGGTAAAGACCTTAGTTGGTTTTTTGATGATTTGATAAAGACGACGAAGAAGATAGATTATAAAATTAAAGGGATTCGCAAAAGTAAATTGCACGTAAATGATATTCCGGCTACCGCAAATCAGGCTTATGATACTACAACCCTTTTTGTAGAGCTATTGAACAAGGGTGGGGTAAACAGCCCGGTTAAAGTATCCTATCTTTTAAGAGATTCTATATTAAGCAGCGTGTGGTTAGATGGGTTTAAAAAGGATACGGCAATAGTGTTTAGCAATAAAGGTATCGACCGGATACAAATAGACCCTCTACTTGAGATACCCGAGATCAACCGTAAGAACAATACCTATAAGTTGAACAAGCTGGCGCACCGGTTCGAGAAAATACGATTCCAGTTTTTAGGTTCTATCGAGAACCAAAACCGCACGCAAATATTCTGGGCTCCGTACATTGGCTGGAACAACTACGATAAATTCCAGGTGGGCCTTGCATTTTACAACTCACTGGTGCCGGCTAAAAAATTTAATTACCTGGTTGTGCCTGTTATTGGTACCGGTTCGAGGCAGTTCAACGGCTTTGCAAGGTTGAACTACAATTTTTATCCCGATAAGTTGCAGCGCTTTACGGTAGGCGTATTCGGTAAGCGCTTTAGCTACATTCTGTTTCCACAGCCGCTTATGTTTAATAAACTGGAGCCATACATCAATATAGAGTTTAAGAATAAAAAGTCGCGCAGCCCTTATGTTCATAGTTTAAACATGCGTAGCGCCATCATCTGGCTCGATTGGATTCGGTTTGATAATGACAAAAAAGAAACACAGCGCTACTTTGTAAATGAATACAAGTACACGGTTAAGCGAAATTCTACACTGCATCCGTTTAATGTGAATGTAGCTTTCAGGCAGGGTAACAGCTTCGCCAATATTTCGGCAGAAGGTAATTTTATAATAAGCTACAAGCGCAAAGATGAGGGTTTCCGTATTCGTGTATTTGCCGGTGGGTTTATAGTTAACTCTAAATCTACAAGCGATATATCCTCACCTAATCCGCGTTTTTATTTAAGCAACGCTACCACCAATAACTTTGCTTATTGGCTGCAGAAGGATTACATGTTCGATGAGAACTTCCTCGACCGCAACGGCCGCGACCCTTACCTCGGCCGGCAAATAGCAAAGACGGATGGGGCCTTCCGTTCCTTCACCAACTTTGGCGCTACCAATAAATTTTTGATGGCCTTAAACCTTACATCTTCCACGCACCGGTTCTTTCCTATTAACCCGTTTGTAAACACGGCCTTTATTGTCAACGATTTAGGCAAGCCACAGTTTGCTGCCGAGCTAGGGCTTAGTGCTATACTGCTGCGCGATATGATAGAAATTCACCTGCCGTTAGTTACCACAAAGAATATCTCCGATAATCAGAAGGTGCTGGGCATCAACAAATGGTATCAGAAATTTACATTTACGCTTAAACTACAACTTAGCAGGCCAATGGATTTGATAAGAAGGTTTATGTAATTAGTTTTTGTGCGGCATATTTCCCTGCTTTCAGCATTTGTGTGGAATTTTTCTACATAGCTTTAATATGAAAGCGCTATAAATTTACTCTTTTAACACGGGATTGCTGTTTACAAGCAGTTCCGTTGTCTTGGCATTCTTTAAGCAATGATGAGAGTAACTAAAACTATGTTTTATGAAAACTATCATCACCGCAATTGTTTGTTTTCTGTCGGTTGCCATCTCCGCTCAAAACACAACTAACCTAAGAACGGCGGCTCTTGCCGCCTCTGTAATTAAAATTAATAAATCAACAAGTAACCATTACCAGGGCAATGTACTGCTAAACCGCTTACCGGCCACTGCTCCGGCGGCTCCGCACAATAGCGCACACAGCGCAGCCGTAGCCCTGTTGGTACTAGGCCCTGTAAAAATGGCTGTGGGTCTGGGCGTATTAGCCTGGACAGGCGCACACTACAACGATATTAACCGTGGCCGCGAACCACGCGATGTGAGAGTTACCGACCGGGGCGTTACCTTCGGTGCAGTGCTAGGTACCTTCCATGTATTAACCGGTGCTGCTTTAACTGCCGGTGGTGTGGTACTGTTAAAGAGATCGAGGGGTGCCTACAGCGGGGCTTATCTTACCTTGCCAGAACCCGTATCGCCTGCCAGCGCGGGGGGCACCAACAATGGTATGGGTCTGCGAACTTCTATAGTATTCTAGACATTTGGGTGCGACGTTCGCACTTGTATATAAATGTAGCAATGCCTGTCCTTTAAAGGATGGGCATTTGCATTTTGTAGTGTCTGCGTAATCGAAACCGAAGGTTAAAAAAAACCTAAGCTTTTGTGTTACTTATAGTAATACCGTTACTTATACAATATTTGCAGCAGGTATAGATTTAACCGGCAGACCTTTTTATGAGATTATTATTTACAGCAGTTTTGTTTTTGGCTTTTATGATTGGCAACGCGCAATCTGTGTTTTCCGTATCGGGCATGGTGGTCGATTCTGCCACACAAAATCCAGTAGAATTGGCCAACGTTATTTTAAAACCCCGTGGAAACGATAGTATTGTTACTGCCAGCACCACCGGTGCCGATGGCCGGTTTGAGCTGCTAAATGTAAGGGCGGGTGAGTACGACTTACACTTATCCTTTATAGGCTATGTGGCCAAAATGCTGCCGGTTACTGTAAATGGCAATCTCCAATTGGGTAATGTATCTTTTGCTTCTTCAGCCAATACGTTAGGTGAAGCGGTGGTAGTATCGCAAAAGGCGCTGATAACAAAAACAAGTGAAAAAACCGTTTACAATGTTGCACAATCGCCTACCGCACAAATAGGCAACGCACAGGATGTGCTGCGCAATATGCCCGGTGTAAGTGTAGACCAGAAGGGCAACATTAGTATTATAGGCAAGCAGGGAGTGCGCATATTGGTAGATGGCCGCCCCAATGCCATGGCAGAGAATAACCTGCAGGCTTTTCTTACTTCTATACCGGCTAATTCAATCGAGTCTATAGAAATTATTACCAACCCTTCCGCGCGGTACGATGCCGAGGGCGGCGCGGGTATTATTAATATTAAGCTGAAGAAGGGCAGGGCTGATGGCCTGAACGCAAACATATCTGCCGGTTATGGCATACTTAACCGTTACAATGGTAATGCCGCTCTTAACTATCGGAAAGGAAAAGTAAACGTATTTGCCAGTTATGGTACGCACTACGGCAAAGTAAATAACCTGTATACCGAAAGAAGGCGCATTACTGTAGATGATACCCTTACCTTCTACAACCTGAATGCAAAATTTGTAGAGCGCAATTTTAACCACAATGTAAAAGCCGGCCTCGATTATTTTGTGGGCGACAAAGGCACGTTTACATATACGGCTACCGGTAACTTTGGGCGCAGCAGCTGGACCAGCAAAACAACGGGCGAAAACCGTAATAGCGATAATGAACTGGCCGTGCTGTACCGGTCAGAGAATATAGAACCGGGCAAAAATATTTCGGTAAGTAATGATTTAGCCTATACGCATAAGCTGGATACCAATGGGCAGGAGATAAGCGTAGGTGCTACCCATACCTGGGTTAAAGGGGGCTCGGTGGCGCTGCTTAACTCCCGCGCTTACGATGCCGCCGATGCCGCCATGCCGGGTATGGATATGTACCGGATAACCGAAGGGGATAATAATATACATAATGCCATAGCGCAGTTAGACTACACCTATGTATTTGCCAAAGGCCCGGTTAAAGGGCATAAAATAGATGCCGGTGCCAAGAACGAAAGCACCATAAATAAGAATGCGTTTAATGTATACAACGGTGCTAACGGCACTACCGTGTTCGATACCTTGCTAAGCAACAATTTTAACTACACTGAAAATATAGCAGCCCTGTATGCCACCTATGGCGGTGCATACAAAGAGTGGCTAACGTGGTCGGCGGGGCTTAGGGGAGAGCACACCTACATACGCAGCAACAATAACTCGGTAAACAGGCAATATTTTAGCCTGTTCCCCAGTGCAAGTATGGGCTTTGCTATTAACGAGAAGCACAACTTTAGCATGAGTTATAGCCGCCGGGTATTCCGTCCGCAGTTCAGGCAGCTGAACAACACCATCAGCTACACCGACCAGTATAACACCTGGCAGGGCAACCCGCTGTTGCAGCCATCGTTTGTTCATTTACTAAGCATTAGCCATAGCATAACGGTAAGGCAGCACATGTTTGTGCTGGAGGCTACAGGCCAGTTGCAAACCAATGATTTTATTGAACTAAGCCGCGTAGACAGCAACCGTATTACACGCGGTGGCAATGCCAATGGCAGTGACCGCAAATATGCAGGGTTTAACTTTTACTTTAAACTACAGCTAACCAAGTGGTGGGACCTGCAAATGAACCACAGTTACAATTACAATTATTACAGCTATAAGGCCGGCGTAAACGTAGGGGCTATTAGCGGGCACCAGTATAATTTATGGGGCTCTACCAGTTTTAAATTCTGGAAGAATACGGTGCTTGAAATTAACGGTTGGTTTAACACCGGTGGCGTGCAAAGCCAGGGTAAGAGCTTGCCTGTGGGCGTAATTAATGCCAGTATAAAAAAGACCTTTCTTAAAGATAAGCTAAGTGTTTCGATTGCCGGTAATAACCTGGCCGAGAGTATGAAATGGCGATGGACCGGCACCAACACCAACCTTGAAACCAGCGGCAGCTGGCATGGCCTTAACCGCGTGGTAATGATAACTATAGGCTACCAGTTTGGTGCCAAGCAACAAAAGCGCCAGGATAAGAACAACGACCGCCTCGGCGGTGGTGGTGGCAGGGGATAAAATAAAAAGCGCGAAGGAAAACCTTCGCGCTTTTACCTGCATCCAACAGTAGTAGTAATTTAGTTTTCGCTTAAGTAGCTGGCTACACCTTCGTGTGTATCCTTCATACCTTGTTTGCCTACCGCCCAGTTAGCCGGACAAACTTCGCCGTTGTTTTCAAAGAAAATCAAAGAGTCAAGCGTGCGCAGTGCCTCATCTATGTTACGGCCCAGTGGTAAGTTATTTACCAATTGGTGTTGAACGATACCATTCTTATCTATAATGAACAGACCGCGGTAAGCTATCAGTTCGCTGGTAGCCTGCATCTGGTCGTTCTCATCGTAAAAGTAGCTGCCATTCAATACATCGTAGTTAGCCGAAATAGTTTTGCTGGTATCAGCTACTAATGGATAAGTAACGCCTTGTATACCACCTTTCTTCTTTTCTAACTGTAACCATCCCCAGTGCGATTGCTCTGTATCGGTAGAGCAGGCTACTACAGCAGCGCCGCGCTGTTCAAATTCAGCCAGTTTCTCCTGAAAAGCGTGCAACTCGGTAGGGCACACAAAAGTGAAATCTTTAGGGTAGAAAAAGAACACTACATACTTGTTACCAAGGTACTGATCTAACGAGAAATTCTCTACAAATTCTCCACCATTTACAACCGCCTGCGCCTTGAACGAAGGGGCTTTTTTACCAACTAATACTGCCATTTTTTGTTTATGATTTTACGTGAATTAAAAATTGAGGCGCGAATATGCAGCAACAGGACGAGAAATAAAATGACCCGTGTCAGTTTTTCAAGAACTTAACTAATGAGAGGGTGTAACCCGCCGGGAAAGTTGTTGTCGGATAAATGGAATAAAGAAGGATGCACAATGGCTGCGCCAGCCACGTAAATGCTTCTAACCGCGTTTACTTCTTCTTAAAGTCCCCACGCTTCCAGGCGCGGATAAACTCGGCCCAAGCCAGCGGGTTAAAGATGTTTTGTGGAGCTGTCTGTCCGTAGTAGTAAGTTTTGGCCGACGAGTTACGCAGCGCCACATTGGTAGCTTCGCCACCATCCTGCTCCAGCCTTTCGCCAAGTTCGGCTAAGCGTTCGCGGTCCATGTTGCGTTTAGCGCGTTCCAGGTCATCATCGGGCAGGCGTAAGTCCATAAATGCCTGGTGAAAGTTTTCGCGGCTACCCCACGGATAGATAATAGTAGTGCGTAAGTAGTAATCGCTTTTGGTCATTAGCTGAATTACAGAAAATTTCTCCTGCTCCAGCTTGGCCGGTATTACATACATAGCCGGCGTGTATCCTATAGAGGTAAAATAAAGCGTATCGCCTTCGCGTGCTGCAAAAGAGAAGAATCCATCAGGCCCTGCGGTAGCTACCCTGCCACGATTGATAATAGTAATGTGCGCAAACGGAACCCCCATCAGGCTATCAGCCGTAAGTGCATAGCCTGAAAACTGGATTAACCGGTCAACCTTTTGAGAAAACGACTGGATGTATCCTGCAAACAGAAGCAATGCTATGGCGGCTATTTTTTTCACAAAGCGAATTTATAAATGCTGAACTCATTATTGTTAAAATATTGTGCCAGTATGTTGAGGTTGAGAAGTTTTAACACGGGGCATGCCCATTCTTATGCCTATTGCTAGTTTGCCTCATCCCGTCCGAACAAGTTCGGACACCCTTCTCCACGGGTGAAGAAGGGGAGGAGGAAATTTTTTCAAAATTTCTACTCTTTAGAAATTGCTACCGCAATTTTGTTAAGCGCAGTTTCTACGTCCTTATCTATCTCATCATTTGCCAGGCGAATGGTGGTTAATCCGAGCGATAACAGAATAGCATCCCGGTGTGTGTCATAATCCTTCTGAAAATCATGAATCCTGCCATCCAACTCAATTAACAACTTCTTTTCGGCACAATAGAAATCTGCCACAAAAAAACTGCTTTTACCTACGCCAGATAGGTAAGTAAAAGGATGTTGCCTCCTGAATTTAACACCAAAAAAATTTCTGTTTTTCAACTCGCCCCAAAGCCTTTTTTCCTGGGCAGTTTCATTCTTCCGAAGCTCACGACACAACCGTGTTATTGGATTAAAAGACATAAAATAAATGTAACGAATGCCTTTCTAAAACCAAACATCTGTATTTATTCCATTCCCTTCTCCACCTGTGGAGAAGGGGTGTCGCTTCACACAGTGAAGTGATGGGGATGAGGCATTGTGAAACGTGCCATCTCGCAGCCAGATGACGCGGATGAGGTAAAGCGAAGCCTCCTAAATCCCCTTCCACAATAAGTTCGGCAACTTATTAACTAAAAGTTGAAAAAACATGCCTTGTCATGGCCGTCACTCCCTGTATTAATCCTCTGCTTTATTAAATTCGCGGCACAAATAACAACCCGATATATCATGCAAAATCTGCGCAGTACCGACCACTTTGTAAACCGTCACATTGGGCCCGACGAAAACCAGACTTCAGAGATGCTGAAAGCCATTGGTATAAACAGCCTTGAAGAACTGATTTCTGAAACTATACCGGCCAATATCCGCCGTAAGGATAAGCTGAACCTGCCCGACGCGCAAAGCGAATTTAACTACCTGCGCGAGCTGAAGAAAAAAGCCGCCAAGAACAAAGTGTTCCGCAGCTACATAGGCATGGGTTATTACAACAACATTACACCTGCTGCTATCCGCCGCAACATCTTAGAGAACCCGGGTTGGTACACCCAGTACACCCCTTACCAGGCAGAGATTGCACAGGGCCGCCTAGAGGCGCTGTTGAATTTTCAAACCATGGTGAGCGACCTTACCGGTATGCCTATTGCCAATGCATCATTGCTGGATGAAGGCACTGCCGCTGCCGAGGCCATGCACATGTTCTGGGGTTTAAAGAATAAGAAAGATGCACTGCACAACAAGTTCTTTGTTTCAGAATTGTGCTTTCCGCAAACTATAGATGTAATCAAAACACGCGCTACCGTACTGGGTATCGAAGTGGTTATAGGCGACCACAATAAGGTTGAGTTAGATAAAGATTTCTTCGGTGCCTTGTTGCAGTACCCTGCCAAAGAGGGCAGCGTGCTTAACTACAGCCAGTTTGTGGAAAAATGCAAAGCCCACGAAACTTACGTGTGCGTAGCTACCGATTTACTAGCGCTTACATTACTTACCCCTCCCGGCGAGTTTGGTGCCGACTGCGTGGTAGGTAACTCACAGCGTTTTGGTGTGCCTATGGGCTATGGTGGCCCTCATGCCGCTTTCTTTGCTACTAAAGACGATTACAAGCGCATTATCCCCGGCCGTATTATAGGTGTTAGTGTAGACTCTCAGGGTAAGCCTGCCCTGCGTATGGCGCTGCAAACCCGCGAGCAGCACATCCGCCGCGAAAAAGCTACTTCAAATATCTGTACTGCACAGGCGCTGTTGGCTATCATGGCCGGCATGTATGGGGTATACCATGGTGGCACTGGTATTAAAAATATAGCCCTGCGTGTAAATACACTTACAACTATTCTTCGTAAAGAATTGAAGCACCTTGGCTTTAAAATAAACAACGAGTATCATTTCGATACCCTGCATGTAGATACTACCGGTCAGGACCAAAAGCATGACTTTATTCACCAATTGGCGTTGAACAAAGAGATCAATTTCTACTACGACGAAACCGGTATATCTATCACATTAGATGAAACCACGCAACCCGAAGATGTTTGCGATATAGTGAACGTGTTTGCCTGCGCCGTAGGTAAAGATGATTACACCTTCGATATCTACCGCTACCCTGCACAAACACTTGAGCTGCCTAAAGGCCTTGCAAGAACGTCAAGCTACCTTACGCACCCGGTGTTCAACACACACCGGAGCGAGAGCCAGTTAATGCGCTACATTAAGAGCCTTGAGAACAAAGACCTTTCGCTGACCAAGTCTATGATTGCCCTTGGTAGCTGCACCATGAAGTTGAACGCGGCTGCGGAGCTTGAGCCTATCAGCTGGCCTGAGTTTGCAAACATTCACCCGTTTGTACCTAAAGACCAGGCTGCCGGTTACCAGGAAATCATTACCGGGTTAGAGAATTACCTGAGCGAAATTACCAGCTTCGCTGCAACCAGTTTGCAACCTAACAGCGGTGCACAGGGCGAGTATGCCGGTCTGTTAGTTATCCGCGCTTACCAGCAGGATATCGGCCAGGGCCACCGCGATGTTGCGCTTATACCGGCATCGGCACACGGCACTAACCCTGCTACGGCTGTAATGGCCGGCTTAAAAGTAGTAGTAGTAGCTACCGATAGCCACGGTAATATTTCGTTTGAAGACCTTGTAAAGAAAGCCGAAGAGCATAAAGATAACCTGTGCTGCCTGATGGTTACTTACCCATCTACACACGGTGTGTTCGAAAGCGCTATCAAAGATATTTGCGAAGTAATACACGCTAATGGCGGACAAGTTTATATGGATGGCGCTAACCTGAATGCACAGGTAGGCTTAACCTCGCCGGGCATTATCGGCGCCGATGTAAACCACATCAACCTGCACAAAACATTCGCTATCCCTCACGGTGGTGGCGGCCCCGGCATGGGACCTATCTGTGTAGCTAAGCACCTTGCCCCTTACTTACCGGGCAACCCGCTTACCAAGACAGGAGGGGAGAAGGCTATACACGCTGTATCGTCGGCACCTTATGGCAGCGCCAGTATATTGCTTATAAGCTACGGTTACATACGTATGCTGGGTGCCAGCGGTGTTACCGATGCCACTAAGTATGCTATTATGAACGCCAACTACATGAAGGCCCGCCTGGAAGCATACTACGAAGTGCTTTATGTAGGTAAAGAACACGGCCGCGTAGCGCATGAGTTGATATTAGATTTCCGCTCATTTAAACATACTGTAGGCGTAGAGGTAGAAGATGTAGCCAAGCGCTTAATGGATTATGGCTTCCACGCACCTACTGTATCGTTCCCGGTGGCAGGCACACTAATGATAGAGCCTACCGAGAGCGAAGATAAAGCTGAGATTGACCGTTTCTGCGATGCGCTGATTGCTATTAAAGGTGAGATAGATGCTATTGAAAGAAAAGAAATAAACGCTACCGATAACCCCCTTAAGAATGCTCCGCACACTATTGGTGTAATTACCGCCAGCGAGTGGAACCACCCTTACACACGCGAAGAAGCAGCTTTCCCGCTGCCGTTTGTATCAGAAAACAAATTCTGGCCAAGCGTAGGCCGTGTAAACAACAGCCAGGGCGACCGCAACCTAATTTGCACTTGCCCCCCTATAGAAGAGTACATGACTACTACGGTGTAATGTATTTGGCTGTTTAAGTCTCCCCTTTGGGGAGATTTAGAGGGGCGCATACCAAGATAAACAGCAATGGCTCCGCAAGGGGCCATTGCTGTTTTATGCAGTTAAACACTCCTGATTAATTGAGTAGCGAGTCGTCCGCCAGAGCTGCGGAACACCGGAAACGGCCCGTATGTAACTATTTTGCAAACCATTAGCCATTTGTAAATTAGTAGAAGTTGATAAATTTGGAAATACATTAAATTCAGTATTTATAAATACGTTCATCATGCCCGGCAGATTTACGCTACTTGTTTTTTTACTGTTGGAGTTCTGCGCTGTAAATAAATTGTATTGCCAATCTCCTGTTTTATGGGGCCTTACGAGCAATGGCGGAGCATTTCTTAAGGGCACTATGTTCAGATACAGTGTACCTGATAATGTTTTTTCTTGCCGGCATAATTTCGGGGGGATAGGTGATGGTAGAAATCCAGAAGGTTCGTTGATTAAAGCAAGTAATGGTTTATTATATGGTACTGTTACAAACGCTGAAGTTGGTGGAGGTGCAGGTGTATTGTTTAGTTACGAACCTTCAACCGGAAACTATTCAGTGCTGCATACATTTGGTTATGCCGGCAGTTCGCAGGCCCGGCTTCCCCGAGGCCGGCTGTTGCAAGCTGCTAATGGCTTATTGTACGGTACCACCCAATGGGGCGGTGCTTATGGTAAAGGAACAATTTTTAGTTATGACATAGCAAGCGATAGTTATACTGAGTTATATGGCTTTGGAAATACACAAACAGACGATGCCATATATCCTAATGGAGAGTTGATACAGGCCACAAATGGAATACTGTATGGTACTACCCGCGGTGATGGCATTGCCGATCATGGTTCAATTTTTAGTTACAATATAGCCACTGCTACCTATACCAAGTTGACAGATTTTACACCCTTGGGCTGTTTTCATCCACAGGGTGGTTTGTTACAGGGAGCAGACGGTTTTCTGTATGGGCTTGCGCGCGATAATTTTGCCGGTGGACCTGGTTTTCAAGGTGAGTTATTCAGATTCGATATCAGCAACAACCAGTTTACCAGCTTACATGTTTTTGGCAATTCTTTAAATGGTACAACTATCACCGATGGTTGTTATCCTTCGGGCTCATTAATACAGGCAACTGATGGGAAATTATATGGTTTAACTTCCGTAGGAGGGCAGCATTATTCCCCGGCGCAAGGATATTATTCGGGCGTACTTTTTAGTTACGACTTTACAATGCCTCCTGCTCAGCGATACCAAGTGCTGTATCATTTTGGCGCTGCCGGCGATGGCGCTCAACCATGGGGATGCTTATTGCAAGCCAGTGATGGGGCCTTATACTGCACTACTTATTATGGAGGAGCATCAGGTAAGGGAGGTTTGTTTAAATACGATATAGGTTCGGCTACGGGCACTCTTCTTTATAGTCTTTCGTCTTCTACCGGTTTTAATCCTAAGGGCAATTTAATAGAAGATAATAGTCCTGTGATTTCAGGTTTGGAATCGATAGCCGGCAGTCCTGTGGCTATTCATATTTACCCAAACCCTGGTACAGGTACTTTTAACGTTAATTTGTCAGGTTGGCCGGAAGATTATTCATTGGAGGTTTATAATCTGCTGGGAGAAAAAGTTTGTACCCGGGTGGTAACAGGCATGCAATGTTCTATTGATTTAAGCAACCAGCCCGATGGTGGATACTTTATGTATGTTTATAATAAGCACCACAGGACAGGGCGCAAAATTTTTATTTGCCGCTGATAATTACCCATTACCCACAGACATTCTTTGCCGGCCGTGTTTTGTTCTGATTTCAAAAAGAAGCCAGCACCCTTACCCTAATTGGGCAACACCTCCCACATATTTTGTCCATTTCGGGGCAGGTAATAACTAAAATCACTCGCTTTACGTATAAAATGGCATAGGCACGCCATTTGAAATATTAGTATCAGGAAACAAAAAAAATAATTAACCCAAAAACATACACACATGAAAACGAACAACACATCAAACGCCGCTTACCGCTACATCTTAATAGAAGACGAAATGGGCCTTGAGTTCATCCGCGTAAAGCGCTAAACGTAAACTTCTTGAAAAGTGCTCCATGCACATTTCACTAACGCATCCCGATAAAACGGGGTGCGTTTTGTTTTTGTAAAAGGCTGTGCTATATCGTATTTCGGCTACTCGGCCACTATCTTCAAATGCACCGGTCTGTTTTCTTCGCTAAATACGGATATTATATATGTTCCCGCAGGTAAGCTATTGCGCTTAATGGTGAGGTTAGTGCCTGTGGCTATTTTGCCGGCAAGCAATGTATGGCCAAGCAAATCGCTTAAGGTGTAACTACAGTTTTCGCCGGTTATATGCTGTGTGCTTATAGTTACCTCACTGCTAAATGGATTGGGCGTAGCAATAACACCACTTTGCTCTTTAAAGGCAGTAATAGCCTCTGGCCCGCCTATAGTGTGCAGGGTAGTATTGGTTATTACCGGTTCGTTATGGTCAAAGTAGATAGCTGCAGTATTGTGCAACTGTGTGTTAAATGGTAAATTTGGTTTAGGTGCAATTTCAAACGCCACCCAGCCCTGGCTCTCCGGTTTGGTATAGGGCAGTCTTATTTTGGTAAACCTGAAATAAACCGTGTCGCCTATAAGTTTTACATCGCATACATTATCATGGCTGGCACCTATATATCTAAAGGTACTCAGGTCAAAATTAGCGTCAATCACATCTTGCAGCACTATGTTCATGGCATAGTAGGTGCCGGTATTTTCAAAGTTTATTACAAATTTTAATTTTTGATTGTGCTGTATATACCCCTGGCTACCGGTGCCGCAATCATCAGCTAGTTTATTATTCGGGTCAAAGGATGCTACTACTATCTGGTGCGCTGCATCATTATTGTTAGCCGTATTTGCCTCGGTGCCTATTATCACATTAACATAGCCATTGTTATAAATGTTCTGGTTCATTACAGTGCCTGCAGCAGGGTCAAACACCAGTTTTTTAATCGTCTGGCTAAAAGGGCCGCTTAGCGCGCTGATACTGGTAGTACGCGTGCCTGCGTTGTAGTTAATCCCGGGCGAGTTTGCTGCATCAAATACAAGGGCGGCATCGTGCACCATGCCAAACCCGGCTAAGGGTGTGGTGGCTCCCAGGTTGGTAGCCAGCAGGCGGTATTCTGCTTTATAAGCCAGTGCTACGGGGCTCACGGGTATAAGGTCCACGGTCATATCACTGTAGGTATTACCTATGCCAATACCAAAATTGCGCCCGGCATATTCGGTGCCCGGCTGAAAAGCATTAACGCTATACGATGCCGGTATGCCCGGTATGCCTGCGTAGGCACCCAGGGTATCGCGCCAGATAGTATGAATGCCAATGGGCATATCTAAAACATAATGCCCATCGCTACCAGTAATAGCTACCGTATTGCCGCGCTTTACCAGTTGGCGCGGTATTACCGGTTCACCTGTCGAGGTTTGTCCATCCTGGTTATAATCGGCAAACACATAGCCGCTTACCCTCGATGAGAAGGTGGCAACCCCAAAATCGAAACCGCATTGTCTGATATTGGGAAACGAAAACATGTATTGGTAGTTATCAGAGGCCAGTGGTATAGTATTCAGGTGCTGCGGACTATACAATAGTTTTATGTTCAGGTTAGTAGAAAACAAATCCCAGGGCACTAATCCTTCATAATGTCCGGTAGAATCGGTAGTAAAAAGAACGCCCGATGGCTGGCATAATATAGAAATACCAGACATACCTGGCTCGGTTGCTTCCTGTATACCGTTATAGTTATAATCGGCAAACACGTTACCGCAAATGGTATCGGCAAAGGCGGTTACTATCAACGATGTACAGGTGGTATCTACACATCCACTTATAGTATCCATCGCCACCAGGCAGGCATTATAAATAGCCGATGCACCATACACATGCACAGGGTGCTGTTCGTCGGCAACAGTTCCGTCGCCAAAAAGCCACTGATAGCGCAGGTTATTCCCGTTTGCTTGTGAGTGAAACTGTATGGTATTAGGACCTGTCATTACTTGTGTGTAGTAAGCATTTAATGCGCATTCTGTAATAATTGTTTTGCAAAAAGTATCGGGTATACAGCCCGCAACTGCCACAGCCAGACAAACATTAAATGTATCCACTGTGCTGTAGGTATGATAAGGGTTTAGTTGGGTAGAAGTGCCGGTACCATCTCCAAAATCCCACTGGTACTGTTGGGGGGTAATGCTATATAACTCAGTAGGGTAAAAGTAGCGGCTAAATCCTGCAGAGGAGCCTATGTCGAAATTTGCAAAATTTGATTGGCAGCTATCTAATTCTACATACCGGCAGGTGTGCCTTACACAACCCAGTATAGTATCGGTATAGGTGGCACATGCATTGTAATTGCCGTAGGCCGGGTATTGATGGCTGGGTTGAAATACATCCGATGAATCTCCGTCGCCATAAACCCACAATACGGTATGGTAAGTGCCGCTAATGTTTTGTGTAAATACTACGTTGGTAGAGGTAAGGGCCGGCTGCACGGCAGTAAAATAACCCGATAGCTGGCAGGGGTCTATAACAGCAGAGTCGGGCCTTACTGTGGTACAATAAAGCGAAGAGCAAAGCCTTACAGTATCGGTAAGTATTAAGCATGCGGTATAAGTGCCAAAGGCTGAATAGTAATGCTGCGGCGCTGCTATACCGGTAGCGCTTGTGCCATCGCCAAAATTCCATCGTATAGTTACGTTGGTATAATCGGCCAGCGAATTGCTGAACTGAAACTCGTGGTGCGATAAGGCTACGGCCGAAACATTAACCTGCGGAAAACACGGGGCCTGGGTGGTTATCTGCAAATACACACATTCGCTGTCTATACAAATGGTATTCGCCGCCGAATCCTGTATGCTGATTACATGGCAAACTTCGTAGTCGGCACCGGGCGAAAATGTACGGTCTGCCGATGGCGCATGGCTCCATACATTATCATCTACCCGCCAGGTATGGTAGTAAGTGTAGCCGGTCTGCAATGGTTGATTACTGGAGAAATGATAAGTAGTGGCCGATGTGGCAATGTAAGAAAACGAAGCATCGCATTGCGACCATGCAAAGTTGTGGAGCAAGAGCATGGCAAAAAACATACTGCTGCAAAACAATAGCTTTTTCATAGGGGTGTTCTGTTAGTGTAATTAAAAATAATATAAAACAGATAATCAGCAATTGTTATGTTTTTGCAGCCCTCTTTGTTTTTAGGGCAGGTGTTGGGGGTTATTATAAATCTAAATTTTACCTAAAGCGGGTAATGACATTACGTTTTCAGGTAAAATAATTACCAGGCAGTTTTTAAGGAGGTACCAGCAAAAAGGGGGTACGGTGGTACCAGCACCTGATTGCAGTGGTCTGATAGTTAAATAGTTACAAGTAGGGGGAGGTGCCACTTTTTCAAAAATAGACTTTTGGTACCTTGTTGCCATGCCCGGTTTTTTCAAAAGGCAGGCATTTTGCAAAAACGCTTACTTTCGCCCCGTAAAACTAAAACCATTCTACCATGATAATTACCAAGAAAATAGAGAAAGCCCTGAATGAACACCTTACGCTGGAGATAAACGCCCAGTTCAGTTACCTGGCCGTAGCCAGCTGGTGCGAGCGCGAGGGCTACGAAGGCACTGCTAAATTCTTTTACAAGCAAAGCGCCGAAGAGAGCGCCCACTTTATGAAGTTCTTTACCTATATAAATGAGGTAGGTGGCCATGCCTTGGTGCCTGCATTTAAAGCGCCCCGCTACGAGTTTAAATCTATACAGGAAGCCGTAGAAATGGCACTGGAGCACGAGCAAAAAGTAACCCGCGCCATCTACCAGATAGCTACCCTTACCAAGAAAGAAGGCGACCATGCTACCGAGGTTTTCCTTACCTTTTTTATAGATGAACAGAAAGAAGAAGAGGTGCAGTTTAAACGCATACTGGATAAGATAAAACTAATAGGTGGCGGCCCTCAATCGCTTTACTATATCGATAAGGAGTTCGATAAACTATCTACAGCTGCCACCGGTGGCAAAAAGAATAAGAAAGATAAAGGCGGCGAAGCGGAGTAATTGCCAATGGCGCGTCATTGCGAGAAGTGCCGCTTTGGGCACGCCGAAGCAATCCCTAGCAATGATGGAGATTGCTTCGGCGCAAAGCCTTCTCGCAATAAGGATAAACAGAAACGGGTTTTGCTTTAGCAGCGAAACCCGTTTCTGTTTATTTTAGGATAGAGATTCCTACTTCATCTCGGGTCTGTAAATCCTTTCGGCATGGTCATACGCCCACTTCTTGTCCAGGCTTTCTTCCTTGGTTTGGTGGTTTACATATAACTGCATCTGGTCGGTGTAGTGTTTGCTGCCGGGCTTGTTGCTGGTACCATACGGCGATATGGTACGGAACTGCGGCCCATCTTTGGTAAACTTAGCCAGTAGTATAAAGGATTCGCCCAGCCATACTCTTATTCTGCCTTTAGTATATGGGTTGCCATATTTAGCATCCCACAAATCGGCACCCCCATCTATGGGCAGGTCTACATCGCCGCGCTGGTGGCGCTGATAGTCGCCCAAGGGGACGGTAAGCGTACCAAAGTTAGCCAGCATATCTTTTTTTACTTCCTGTATGGCTTTTACAAAAAACTCAAACTTCGCTTTCTTGTCGGTAGCAAACTGCTTCTCCATTTGCCCGTTGGTATTGTTGTATATATAATAAAATACCTTAAATGACAGGGCCGCGTTCATGTTCTTAATATCGGCAGTGCGGTCCCACGCTTTTAAAACCTTCAGCGCATCGGCAATATCGGGGTGCTCTTCTTCCTTCAGTTCTATTATATCAAACGCCTGAAACTTTTTGAAGAAAACCGGGTTGGCCGGGTAGTGGTTATCATACTTTATCTTCAAAAAATCATCCCAGCTTACTTTGTCGTATTTGGCTATGTTTTCTACAAACCTCATTCCTCTGTTGGTCATGGTAGTGTCGTGACACATAGAGGCCATGTTAGGTGTGCATACCGGGTTGCTGGCCGCGCAGGTAGAGCTAAAGCATGTGTTATTGGCATTAAATACATAACCGCAATCGGGGTTTAATACCTGCGGTATAGCTGTTTCGGGAAAAAACTCAGTCCACAGCGTTTTCTCTGTATTGCCCGGCACGGTGGTTGTCCAGTCATATCCCTCAGCCCGTTTAGGAAAAGCCCCATTGCTTATAAAGAAGATAGTATCAAACCTATCGGCGTATGTTATGTTCTGGTTTACTATACCCTGTATATCCAGCGCATGCCTAAACTCGGTAAAGTTCCTTGCCTTATCCATCCGGTACCATTGCTCCGGGGCCTTTATAGTCATGTTACTGGCCAGGCGTATAGCAAACATGCCCTTCTTGTTTACTACCGTAGAGCCAAATTTGCTCCACCATATCTTTTTGCCTATGGTTAAAATAAACTTCTTTTTGTCGGGGTGTTTGGCAAGGTTTACCGATAGCTTTGCCCGGCCGGTTTCTAACTTATGCGATACGCCATCTACCAGGTAGTGGTTCTTCTTTTTAGGGTCTGGCTCCAGTTGGTAAATATCAATAGCATCAAATCCATTAGTTGTATGTGCCCAGCCCAGATTTTCGTTCACCCCATGAAAGATAGTAACCCCACCGTGAAAAGTAGAGCCATACATATTCATACCTTCTTCGCTTTGCAGGTGCGCCTCGTACCATGATAATGGCCCCTCCAGCGGCTGGTGCGAGTTTACATCCAGGTATACAAGGCCATCGGCCGTTTTGTGCGAGTTCATGGCTATGGCGTTAGAGCCGCGTCCCTTTTCGGCAAACGATACCTGAGGCACAGTGCCATCTACCATTTGCCCCAGCGCACCATCTACACCGGTCATCAGCGCCATGGCCAGCATATAACCTGCTATAAAATCTTTAGGGCCTACCGGCATGGCTTTTTTTACAAGCACCTCCTCCGGGTGCAACTCGGCATAATGGTTACCGGCATCAGCGGCAGCTTCCAGAATCTTTTTAAACTCAGGCGATAAATCTTTTTCGTAATGTTCATCTATGGTTTGGCGTATACGCAATAGCTGAACGGCATAGTCAATTTTGGCACCGTCTATACCCAGGTGGCGGCCCAGCATATTTTTGGCTAACAGCAACCCCCACTGCACCGTTACAAAATCATCTTCGCATTCGGCCCATACCAGCCCATAGGCACAGTCGGCATCTGTTTTACCAAAAATGTGTGGCACACCAAAACTATCTCTTACTATCTCTACATTATATTTTTTGCCGGTTTGAGCAAAAATACCGGCAGATGCCAACAAAATGGCCAACAGCAGCAAAGGTTTTTTCATGTGGGGTTTTGGGTTTTATAATGTGGGAATGTGCTAATGTAAACTACCCGCACCTAAACGAAGCACAGTTGGCAAAAAATATTTAATGCCCTGTGCCACATTTGGTGGTTCTTGTTAGGTTATTAGCTTTGCTATGCCCTTAAAAGGCACATAACTATTAATTATGAAGAAGACAGTTCAACTATTTACACTATTTGCAGCACTATTGGTTATAGGCACTATTGCATCGTGTACACGCACCTGCGATTTAGGTTACGAGGGCGACCATTGTGTAGACCCTGTAAGGGCAAAGTTTCTGGGTACTTTCAGCGGCAGCGAAGCATGTGCCGCTGCCACCGATACTTTTTCGGTAGCATTCAGCGAAGTATCAAATGATGTTACTAAAATAAGGATTAACAATATTAATAACTTATCTACCAACGCCATCGGCACGGTGTTAGAGAATGGTTCTATTTCGCTGGCTCAACAATCTTTTGGCAACGGGGGCACTATTAATGGCAGTTTAACTATGGTAGCCGGAAAAATTCAGCTTGATTATCATATTACCTTCGATCCATCTACAGGTAGCCAGGATATTACCTGCACCTGGGTTCAAAATTAAATGCTGTTTTAACCCCTGTTACCTGTTCCTTTGCTTCAATGTTATAATAGATTCAATTATATGATACAGATTAAAAAGCAGTAGAACCCAACTTTTTGGGGAAAACTTTTGCAGCGATTTACTTAAAAATTATACTTTTACGCCACATTATTTTAACCAATAAACTAAAACAACATGAAAAAAATCTTTATCGCACTTTCTCTATTAGTATTCATCGCAGGATGTACAGAAACTGATCTTTGCAAAGGTGTAGTATGTCAAAACAACGGTGTTTGCGAATCTGGTGATTGCGTTTGTCCGGATGGTTACGAAGGTACATTATGCGAAACAGCATGGCGCACTAAATTCATCGGTTCTTATGCATTTGCCGATGTATGTCCTAGCGGTACTTACTCTGGTACTGCATCAATAGCTGTATCTTCTACCAACAACGTAACTATATTGCTTACTAACTTTGCAGGTATTGGTGCTGCTGCAACTATCAGCGGAACTCTTACTGAAGCTAACAAAATAAGCATTACCAGCGGTACTGCAAACAACTTCACTATCAACTCTGCTCTTGGTACTTTCAACAACAACATCATTAACTGGACTTACTCTATTACAGCAAGTGGCGCATCTGAAAATTGCACATCTACCTGGACTAAGCAGTAATATTTAGTTCTGTACTAATAAAAAAGCCCTGCCAATTTTTTGGCAGGGCTTTTTTATTGATAGTAAAATGATAGGCCGATTCTGTATCAAAAAGTGTTTGTGGCAAACAACAAGAGAGATAGGGGCCAGGAAAATATTAAATAAGGAACATCAATTTTAGCTATTGGCTTAAAAAGAAAAACCGGAATCAGGTTATACTGATTCCGGTTTTGAAAAACGGGCCGCTGTTTTAAGCAGTAAGTGCAAATATCGGTTTATTAGTTGCCGGTAGCACCTGGTCTCTTGTTCAGAGTTCCTCCTTTGTTTTCTTTATTTTCGTTAGAGCCTGGGCGATTGTTAAGTGTACCCTTGTTGTTTTCACTTTCGTTAGAACCAGGACGGTTGTTTATCGATGGCTTTGTATCTTTCTTTGGTGCCGGTTTTGGAGCTGGTTTCTTTCCTCCTTTCTTGGCAGCAGCTTCTTCCTCTAACCATGCAGCATACGCTACATTAGCTAATGAATCGACCTTGGCAGTGCACTCAGCGTTAACCTGATCTTGTAAGCCGTTTAATTTCTCATCTACCAGGGTCTGAATTTTTGCATTTTGCTCATCTACCTGTTTCTTAACTTCAGCAGCATTGTTGCAGCTGGTAAGCGCAATAGCCACAGCCAGTGTGGTGCCTGCCGATAAATTCATGAATATTTTTTTCATTGTCTTTTAATTTTTTGGGTTTAGTCAATTAGTTAGTTGCTGTCTCTGCACTCTTCAATGCTTCTACTTTAGCGTTTACCTGCGCTTCAAGGCCGCTCTCGCAAGCTGCTCTAAGTTCAGTAAGTTTCGCCTCTGACTGCGCAGCAACAGTTGAATCAACCTGTGCATTAATTTGCTCCTGGGTTAGGGGAGTAAACTTCTCGCCACAGCTGGCCATAATGGCTGCCACAGCAAAAGTTAGGATTATTCCTTTTTTCATAAATGTTTTTTGTTTTAGATTATTAATAATGAGCGAAAGTAGTTTTTTGTATTTGAAATATTAAAAAACCTATGTCACAAAATTGATGTGATTTATATCAATACAAAAAGCGCCTTACGGCGCTCCTTGTATCCTTCAATTAAAACCAATTTTTTTTATGCTATTTTCTTCATGGCGTAGTCTGTCGTGGCCACCACGTGCTGTGGATTTGCCATACCAAATGCCTGGTAAATTTCGTCGTAGCTATAGCCTGCTTCCTCCACTAGTTTTGGCAGGTAGTGTGCCATAGTTTCAAGCAGCACGTTGATATCCTGCAGGCTGTGGTGGTTAGTTAGGGCTATGCGCACGCCTGCATTTTTTACCGATACGGCGGGAAACTGCGCCAGGTTAAACATAATTCCCTCTTTGTTCATTATTTCTGATAGTTTGAAACCTATTTCAGGCTTGCCCACACCCACGTAGAAAATGGGAGTAAGCTCACTGCTTATTAGCGGTAGCTGGTAATACTTTGCTTTTTCCACAAAAAACAGCATGCGTTCGTACAGGTCATTCTGCAGGGTTTCTATTTCATCGCTAAGGTGTATTTGCGATGCAGCAACAATGCCACCTAATACGGCAGGTTGCAGCGGGCCGGAGAAGATGAAAGAGCTACCGCAGTTTTTTATGGTATTCTTCTCTTCTTCGCTATTAAAAACCAGGGCGCCGCCACAGTTGGCAAAGCCCTTGGCCAGCGAGGTGGTCATCATCATACGCGGGTGATGTGGCATACGGCTTAGCGCAAGGCCGCGGCCGTTTTTACCAGCCCAGCTCATGCCATGGGCATCATCTACGTAAAAATTGAACTGCTCATATTTATCCAGTAAGTTCCATATTTGCTTAAAGGGTGCAGCATCTCCGTACATAGAGTAAACCCCATCGGCAAAATACCATACTCTGTCATATTTTTGTTGCAGGTCTATAATGCGTTCTTCCAATAGATCCATACGGTTGTGCGGCAGGGTTTCTACATAACAACCTTCGCCTTTTACCATTTGTATGGCATTGCGCACACTGTTATGTACCTGTTGGTCGGCAATACAGGCATCGCGCTCGCCAATAATTACGGGAATGGTTGATATATGCCCCAGGCTGGTAGTAGGGGCCAGCAATACCGGCTTACCAAACACATCGCCAAGCATGTTTTCTACTTCTTCATACATACCCATTTGCAAAAAGGTACGCGAACACGAAAACTGTGTCCCAAAATTTTTAACAGCTTCTATAGCTGCATCTTTCAACCTTTGGTCGGTTTCGAGACCCAGGTAACTGCAAGAGCCATAGTATACCATTTTGTTGCCCCTTACGGTTACATGTTTACCATCTAGTATTTGGTCTTGAGTTGAACCGTGGATTAAACCCAACTCGCGGTTTTTGTTAAAAATCTTGTTGATAACATCGGTAAACTCTTTTTTCATATAGCTGTTTTTATCTCAGGAAATAAGATTTATGTCACAAAGCTACCCCGTAATAGCGTTTAATAGGCATATTGAACTACTGAAATAACTTGTATTTTACCAGCGCATACCGGTTTTTACCCCTAAAATATCAACGATTTTGCAGGTAGCGTCCTGTATTTAGTGCTACGGTTGCACGCCCCTGTGCAGATGTAGTAGTAAGATATTCGTTTTGGAACTATATCATTACACCTGAAAATATGCCGCTGAAAAACATCTTCGAAAGGATTAAGGGGGAGTCGTATTGGAAAGAGCGCGTGGTTACGGGCTTTATGGTTACCGGTTATCTGATAGGTAACCTGGTAGAAATGATGAGCGGCAAGGTGACCGATGATCCTGCTATTATCTGGATAGCCGGCGTAATAATAGGTGTGCTGGTTATTGTATGCTCGCTGATACCCAGGTATAAAGTATACACATCTCCGCTTTTTAAATTTTTCCTGTTTTACCTCAACTTCAACATCATATACGCCTATAGTAAAAGCACCCAGATACCCGACGACCAGGGCGAGTTCTTTTACATGCTTTTTAGCTACATTTTGTTTGTGGTTATTAGCTTTGCCCTAGATAACCGGCGCGAGCTCATTGTTTATACCGTTGCCGAAATAGCCCTGTTTGCTATAGCGGTTTACCTTAACCGCGACTATAACCCCATGTTGCTCGATTCTATGCAATTGTTTGCATTTGCGGTGGTGTTGGGCGGCAATTTTATGATAAACGAGCAGCGGATGAAGTATTCGCAAATTTCCTCGGATGTAAGTATTCAGTTTAAGGTAATAAGTGAGAATGCACGCGACGCGCAGATTATAATGGATAACCAGTTGCGTATAGTATACATTAACCCTGCTGCGGGGCAACTTACCGGATACAAAATGAGCGAAATTCAACGCCGCTCGCTTAAAGAAATTACCAGTGCCCAGGACTTTGAGCAGATAAGCCAGATAGCCGAAAAGCTAAAAACAGTAAAGGGTAGCCGTGAGAGGCTTGAGTACAGGTTGAAACAGGCGGATGACAGCTATATTTGGGTAGAAAGTATCTTCAGTACATTTGCCGCTAAAGAAAACGGGGGCGATGAGCTCCTTTTTGCCGAAACCCGCAACGTAGAGGAGCGCAAGCAGCAGGAAGAAGAGATAAAGCAACAAATGGTGGTGGAGGAAATGCTGATTCGCCACAGCAATCAGTTTATTAATGTTGACCGTGCCGAAATTCAGTCGGGTATAGATGTAGCCCTGGGCGAGTTTGGAAGGCTTCTCCGTGCCGATGGTGTGTTGGTATACCGCATGCATGGAAAGATAAGCGACGAGTTCCGGTCCACCAACCAATGGTTTGACGAGAAGGCCGGAAAGCTGGGGCACCACTTTAACCTGGTAGTAAAAATTCAGCACCAGTTGATTGTGTTTTTGCGCTCTATACGCGGCGAAAAATCATCACGCGGGCATTTTATTTTACCGGAACAACTACACGAGATACAAGTTATAAATGTGACGGAAGTACCCGGCAAATCGTTTTACATTATACCCCTGCAAAGCGGCAATATTGTAAACGGTTTTGTGGTTTTTGTATTCGATCAATCGGTAGAGCAGGTGCCTTCTAACTTTTTCGGCCTTATCGGTAATATGGTGGCCAATGCGTTTACCCGCCTGCGCACCGAAATGCGCCTGCACGAGGCACAACTTACCAACGAGTTTATCCTTCGCTCGCTGCAAGACTGGCTGTTCATCATCAACAAAAGTGGAGAGTTTACGGGTGGCAATGAGTTTTCTACCCTGCCGCCTTATATGCCCGATTTTGATTTAATGGGCAAAAAATACGCTGATATACTGCCGGGTCAGGCGGGCCAATTGTTTAATGCCACACTGGATGAGGTGGTAGATAACGATATACCTGCGGCCTTTGAATACCGCGATGATACTTACCACAAAGGCCATTACTTTAAGGTAATTATAGCACCATTTAAGGCGAACGAGTATTTGCTTATCATTCGTGATATAACCGACCTAAAACAGGCTCAAAGTGAGCTTGAGGTAAAAGCCAAGAACCTGGCACAAAGTAATAAGGAGCTGGAAGAGTTTGCGTATATAGTAAGCCATGATATGAAGCAGCCTATAAGGACTATTATATCGTACCTGAGCCTGCTTAAAAAGAAGCATTTTGAAAAGCTGCCTGCCGATGCGCAGGAGTTTGTAACATTTAGTATAGATGGCGCCAATAAAATGAGTGACCTTATACGTGACATACTTCAGTACAGCAAACTGGAGCAGGAAATTGCCATGGTGCCCGATGTGCCGCTAAACGATATTGTAAATAAGGTGCTGGCCGGTTTAAGAGACACGATTGAGAAGAATAACGCTACTGTAGTTTGCGACCCGCTGCCGGCTATTACCTGCAACCAGACTATGGTTACCGAACTTTTCCAAAACCTGATAGAGAACGGTATAAAATATAACCTTAGCGAAAAGAAGGTGGTTACTGTGAAAGTAGAAGATAAAGTAAGCGAATGGTTGTTTAGCATCAGCGATAACGGTATAGGGTTCGATCAGCAATACAGTGAGCAGATATTTAAAATATTTAAGCGCCTGCACACCGATGATGAGTTTCAGGGTACGGGTATAGGCCTTAGCATTTGCGCCAAGGTGGTTGAAAAACACGGCGGTAAGATATGGGCCGTGTCAGAAAAAGGCAAAGGCAGTACCTTCCATTTTACCTTTCCTAAAGCCGCATAGCGCATTATTGTTCGCTTTTCCAAGTTAGGCTTTGCCACACTCGCAGGCGGCTGTGTATATTCTTTTGGTTACAAATAAAAGTTACCAGTATGAGTAATGATATTACCCGAATTAGTAATTAGATTACTTGTTTTGGGTAAAGAGATTATTTGGCCTCAATAGGGTCAGTGTACACACCAAATGACAGGTCATGTACACAAGTTTTTATAAGTCTTTTATAGTTAATGTATTGCGGTAGGGCGCAGTGTATACTTTCAAAATGGGCTTAGTGTACACCCACTTTTAGCTCCAAAACCTCCTTTAGCCTTTGGTGTATTATTTTACTTTTACCGCAAAACTAAAACCACATGAAAAAGAAATTATTTATGGTATCGGCTGTGCTTGTTATGGCTTTTTCATCGTGCACTAAATGGGCCGATGACTGGACCGGAGTTTATGACAGCACCACTTCAAGCTTGTACGACAGGGTTGTAATTACTGAAGTTAAGAACAAAGTTATTAAGCTGGAACTGCAAAGAAGCTTACTGGGCTATCTTACAGTAGCTACTATAGCTAACGGAAAACTTACCAGCGCCAATGCTGTAACTATAGATGAGGATGGCACCATTGCAGGCCAAAGCGGTACCTGGCACTTTACAGGTAGCGGTACGCTAAATGGTAACCAACTGATAATCGCCGGTACTGCCTCTCAGCCTGGTTCTTCTAATATCGATTACGCGTTTAGCGGTCGCAAGTAAATCGGAGTTGCAATAAAATAGAAAGCCCTTCATGTTAACATGAAGGGCTTTCTATTTTATTGCATTGTTGTGGGTAGTAATTACTAATTCAGATATCTCGATGATTTATAAAATACCTTTTTCTCTTTAGGGCCGGGTATTCGGTAAATTAACTGAACCTCGTGCGAGCCCGTTTGGTAGCGGCTTAGCTTGCCAAAATCAAAATCGTAGCTGTAGCTGGCCAGCAGGCTTTTAGTAATGTGTACACCCAGCATAGCACCGGCTGCATCATTGCTGCGGTAAATAAGGCCCGCTACAATGCGCTTGTTCCAGGTCAGGCTAAGGTTTACTTCGGCTTGTGCAATAAAATCTATGCTGCGCACAAATACCATAGGCGTAAGGTTGAACTTACTATTAATATCCCAGCTGTATTTAGCATAGCCAAAGTAGTGGCGCGGTACGCGGAAGGGTGTAGCGCTTTTAATACCCTGGTCAAGGTTGCTCACCGAAAAGCCGATAGTGGTATTGTAACCGCTAAACTCTAAGCCGGCAGACAGGAACGCTTTAAATTTATTATTGTTTGTAATAAGGGCACTCTGGTCCTGGTTAATATGGTCTTCATAAATAAGCTCTTCGCCCTTTACAAAGCTATTGAATAAACCTACCGCCAGGCCTATAGAGAGGCGCGCCCGGTCGTTCAGGCGCTGCGAATATGCGTAGCTTACTTTAGCGGTGGTAAAGCGCTGTTTGCCCAGCATATCGTTGCTTATTACAAGGCCTACACCGCCTCTTATCTTTTTAATGCCTGCATACGTATTAATAAGTAAGGTGCTTGGTGCGCCTTTAAAACCCACCCACTGCTGACGGTATAGTGCGCTCAAATGAATATCGCGCGTATTGCCACTCACCGCCGGATTAAACACATGCGTGTTGTACGCAAAATGCGCTATCACAGGTTCGTTCTGCGCTTTTGCCTGTAGGGCGGCTATTGCTATGGTTAGTATGGTCAAAAACTTCTTCATAATATGTTGTGTTAGTGGTCTGATATACT
>DATGWP010000064.1:0-12893 GCA_035299425.1 Chitinophagales bacterium
CAGCCACTGGAACCGGCCCAGCGGTGGTTTACCTATTGCTATTATGAGCGGTCGCCAGCTTGCTCAAAAAATTTGTAAAGATGATGGCGTGAAATTCAAAACTATATAATAGATTCTCTATTGTTTGCCGGCTATCAGTTCAAAAGATTTACTGCAAATCATTTTGTCTACACCATTTAAAACTTCTACCCTGTATTTTGCATCGGTAGCAAACAAGTATGGTTGCCAAACCATCAACCAGTCTTCTTTAATTGCCTGGTCAAAGCTGTGGGTCAGCTTTTCGCTTCCATCTTTAGCCAATGCGAATATTTTATAGGTAAGCTTTGTTCCCATTGGCACCTGCGAATATATCTTCATAAATATTCTTCCAGTGGTACTATCCGGTGTTGTTATAAATTTATTGTTGTTAAAGGCACAGTACCCTTCATTATCTACATAGGTGCAAAAGCTTAGGTTTGCCTGGCTGTATAGGGCGGGCACAACAAACATAAATACAAAGGCAATTAATATTTTTTTCATCCGGGTATTTTAAGTGAAGATATTCTTTAAAAGCACAGAGGCGCGAAAAAAGAATCACACCTCTGCATACATCAATATAAGATTCGGAATCTATCTGTTGCGGTCTAACATTACCGGCATATAGGTGTCCTTGTGCTTTGGTTTCCAAATACGGAGGTTCCATCCCAAGCCGGCCATGCACTTTAATTCATCTACCCGCACCGGTGCCGGCAACGTGCCAGATACCTGCCCGGTTACTCCTTGTACCTTTACAAATACATGAAATATCCAGCCCACATAGTAGTTAAAACCAATACTTGCCGAAACAAGAGGAAGTACAGCTAACTTACTTTTTCTAAGTTCATCATTTTCTTCGTAGGTCGCCTGCACCAATCCTATACCAGGTGTAAAGCCTATATAGGGATCGAACCTTCCAGGCTTAAGAAAATGATAGTTAAGGCCGGCAAATAGCGCATGGTTGGCCTTTAAGCCTGTTTCGTTTTTACGGTTAAGCGCGAACGAGTACCAGGCCGCACCGGTAAACGATACCCGGTTATCAAAAAACAAATCCATATCGCCTGCTACATACCCGGATGCTATTTTTTGTGAGAACAGGTAGCCCGGTGCCAGATTTCCCTGGGCCCGTATACATCCTTTTCTTTCTTCCCATATTTTTTGTGCAGGCAGTTGTGTGAATGCAAGTGCTGATAGCAGTAGAATAAGTATTCTTATGGATGTAATTACCAGTAGTTTTTGTTTGCAGGTGTGCCGGTGTGTTATGTAGTTCAGCGTGGCAACAAGTAACGGGCGCATTATCTTCGTGCTTTCCATAGCTGTAAAAATTTGTAGTTAACACTTAAACTAAGCAGTAGGTGTCCTTCCCAGCCTGCATTTTTATGCTCTTCAATTTCAATCTCTCCATCAGGTGTTTCGTCGGTATGCAGCTCCTTACCCAGGTGTAACATGTATTGTGCACACAGCGATATGTCGAACTTAGGAGTGATGTTATAGTGGCAGCCAAGTCCTGCTTGTAGTGCCGAGCTAAACCGGGCACGCCGTTCACCATTAACGCCGTTTATTTTAATCACCGTTTGGTCAAAACAATGTCCTGTTACTATGTAAGGCGTAAGCTTCCGGTTAAAGGCTCTTGGGTTTATAAGGTAAAACATTACACTCCAGCCAAAGTGATAATCAGTCCGGTGCGCTTTGTTTTTAATATTCGTAGTTAACACATCGGCAAAAAATTCGGTGTTAACACGGTCTGTTACCTGTATACGAAAATGCCCCCCTACGCCTGCCCCAAATGAACTGGCTGTATGCTCGCTGAACAAGCTGCACGTATTACGCAGGCCAAACGAGAAATTTCCACCTTGTTTTGGGTAAACATGTTTTGTAGTATCCGAAAGTGTATCGCGCTTAACCGATGCATGCAGGGTTACGGGCATTATGCCAAGCATAAGCATAACCGTTAGCCATCTTATCCGTTCCATAGCAGTGTGGTTTGGTGAGGTAGCGGTTGTTCATATCCGTGGGATTTAAAAAGGTAACGGTGGGTATACTGGTTTTATTGTGTGGTTGTATACATCAGCAACTTTGAGTTTGCAGCAAAAAAAATCCCACCTCATGATGAAGCGGGATTAAATTTTCAATGGGGGTTATTTATCCTAAAACCTGTTTTTATTTTTAAGTTCTTCGGCTGCGTCACTGTAACCTGTCTTATACGATTTGTTGCATAGCTTTTCAAACTCATCCAGTTCAAGCACCATAGGGCTCGGAAATGGTTGATCGTAAAAACCAATTAAGAAATCCTTCTTTGCTTTCAAGTAATAATAGTCTTTTGCTTCCTGTCCGGCCATTTTGTTTGTTTGTTTTTAAGTTCTCAAATTCCAACTAATCTTTCGGCTATTAGGTGGGCCTAACAAACTGCGAGATTGTTTTATCTATCTATACGTTGTAGCTATGATGAAAGTTATAATAGCTTGTTGTTTTTTAATACAACGCTTGTTTTGTAGAATGCAAGAAAAGAGTTTTGCAAAGTATGATTATACTGCACTCAACCTGTATTTTTATTGTAACCTTTTAGCTTAGGGTTGGATTTCAGTTACCGTTTGCTTATTGGTCATCAGGCCCAGCATCATTATAAATACGGATAGCACCATAGTTTGCACTACTAATGGTTTGCTGGCACTTAGTATGGCCTGCTCAGGAGCTATAGATAGAAATAGTAGAATAGTAATCAGCCCGCGCGGTGCAACAAATAGCAATGGAGATGTCTGGATCTTCGCAATTTTCAGCGTCAGCCATCTTATTATTAGTATTGCAACCACTATGCCTGCAGCCCATGGCAGGCTATCCGTATTCAATATTTCTGCGGCCTCCATTAAGTAACCAAACACTATAAAAAACAATGCCCGTACCAAAAACGTTGCCTCTATGGTAATCTCTTTAAACTTCTGCACCTCTTTGTCCAGCTTTTCGGGGCGCAGTTTCTCTATCCAGGCAAAACCTTTCATTTCGTCCAGGTTACCCAAAAACAAACCAAATACTAAAATAAAAAGTAGCCCCGGCAGGTGATAAACCTTGGAAATACCATAAATAAGAATCACCAGCAGTATAATGGGGGTATAGGTAATATGGTGTTTAATCCGGCTGAGCAAAAATGATAACCCTACAACTGCAACAAACGAAAGAACTATTACCAACAGTAACTCAAGGCCGAAATTAGCAAAGGATTGAGCCGTTATTACTTCATGTAGCGCCACAAAATTAAACAGCAATACCCCAAAAATATCCGACAAACTGCTTTCATAAATTACAAACTCCCGGTCTCCCGCCATTAAATTGCGCACGCTTGGTATTGCTATCGAGCTGCTTATAACGCAAAATGGCACTGCATTAACCAGGGCGATCTTATAACTTACATCATCATAATACATAAATACTGCAGCCAGTCCAAATGCCAGCAACAGTAGAGGCACTAGTGCAACAAGCGCCGATTTTCGCATTGCCGGTATTTTAGTCCGGTTTATCTCAAGTTCCAGTGCACCCTCAAGCACTATCAATATTAAGCCAATAGTGCCTAGTCCGGGTAGAATAGGCTCTAAGTCAGGTAGGTTTATCTGTAGTGCCTGCGTAATTTGTTTTACACCCCAGCCTAGTATAAGCAGAAGTATTACTGCCGGTATCTTGGTAAATGCCGAGCTTATATCGAATAGGTAAGCTAATAGAAGTAGGAGACAAACGGTAATTATTATAGCAGTACTCATTTATTTATTTAACCAGGCTAAGTAATCTGTCAAAACTCGCATCCTCTATTACTACATCTGCATGGTGGTTTAGTAGTTCATTTGTAGAACAAAAAGAAATACCCAGTCCACTTTCTTTAATCATACACAAGTCGTTCAGACTATCGCCAATGGTTACGCTGTTTTCTATGGCAATGTTATATTTTTCTAAGATACTTAATAGCGCATTTGTTTTGCAAAGAGAATGCTTACAGATACTTTTTGCATTGTTAAATAAAAACGATGGTATTTTCACCTCACCCGTACAAATACTTTTAGAAAATTCAAGCTCGTTGCTTAACGAAAAATCCATCCCCAGTTTATTTTTTATATGGTTAGTTATGCAATCGTAGCTGTCAGAAATTATACCAACAATATACCCCTTTGCTTTAAATTCCTGCACAATTTCGCGGGTGCCTTTTATTATTTCAAGTTCGTCTGCTATAGCTATAAGTTCACTAATCGGTTTTCCTTTCAAAAGTGTAGCTATATGTTTTGTCATTAATACTGCATCCGATTCGCTTGCCCGCATGTTCATTAGTTCTTTCTTAAAACCAAACTTATCTGCGCATACATCAATAAACCTGCCCTTTAAAAGGGTATTGTCCATGTCAAATGCTATCAGTTTATTAAACTGGCGTAACTGGCTATCTAAGGCAAATTCCATTTGCGAGCGTATTTCATTAACTACGCCTAGCTCTTCAAAATTGTAGTGTGGATTTTTGTTGGATGCCGCTTTCATTATAATTGTTTGAGCTACTTCTTTGCTCATTTTGCCTAAAGCCTGCCATGGTTTGCTTTTGTTTTCTATGTATCCTATTTCTACCTCTTTCATACGCACATTTTGCAAATGCATATCTATAAGTATACCTATATCCACACCATAATCGTCTCTAAAGTCAAGCTGGGCCAGCACAGATTTTCTTCCTGCTATCATGCCGCTCAGCGGCTGGCTAAAGCGTACTAAATCCGGAAAAAATATGCTCATTAAGGGTTTCGCCACCAACTCAGTAACCCTTCCGGCATTGCGGCTAAAAGACGACTTTACAAAGTCAACCTCACCTTGCAGTATTGGTTCGGTCAACAGTTTTATGCAATGCTCGGGGTAGGGGTCAATATCCCCATCCAAAAATGCAACGGTCTCGTTGCCGGCACAAAGGATGCCTTCTTTCATACTTACGCCCTTGCCTAGTTTGGTACTGGTTATTACCCGGGCACCGTGTTCGTGGGCAATAGCTACTGTCCGGTCTTTCGATTTGTCGTCTACCACCAAAATCTCGGTAACTCCCGGTTGGCTTTTAGCAAAACGAACTACACTGCCAATTGTTTCTTCTTCATTTAATGTTGGAATTATTACTGTTATCATCCTATGATTTTTTAGGTGAACAAATTGTAACAGAACAAACTTGCTACTTGCGTCTAAATCGTAGGGTTGAGAAGACTAAACTGATTGCTATATAGTAAATATATGGCAACGGGCATGTTATAAAAACAAAAAGCGCGTTCTATGGTAGAACACGCTTTTTGTTTTTATATGAAGGAATACTTACGCTGTTTTCTTTTTTCTCGACATTAAATCAACCATAATAGGAGCCGCTACAAATATCGACGAATAAGTTCCTACCAATACCCCTACAATAAGGGCGAAAGAGAATCCACGGATGGCGCTACCACCAAACACACAAAGAATGATAGACACCATTAACACGGTTACGTGTGTAATAATGCTACGGCTCATAGTTTGGTTAATAGAATCGTTCACATTTTGCACAATGCTACGGGTTGGGTGTAAGCCAACCGACTCTCTGATACGGTCAAAAATTACCACTGTATCGTTTACCGAGTAACCGATAATGGTAAGTATCGCTGCTACAATGTTCTGATCTAGTTCAAGCGAGAATGGCATGATATGACGGAACAATGAGAAAACACCCAACACAATCACCGGATCGTGAATCAACGCTACGATAGCACCTGATGCATATTCCCAACGCTTGAAACGAACGAAGATGTAGATAAAGATACCGGCAAGGCCAAATATCAGCGACCACAATGCGCTGGTACGGATATCGTCAGCTATAGCCGCGCCTATCTTAATAGAGCTCTTAATGTTCTTGGTTCTGAAGTTTTCAACCGAAGGTGCTTCGTTAAAGAAAGGCTTTAGGCCTTCATACATTCTTACTTCTACTGCGCTATCGGCTACTGCGCCTTCAGTTTCAATTAAGTAAGTGGTGGTAATCGAAATCTGGTTATTGCTACCATAAGTCTTAATCTGCGGCGTACCTTCCAGTGCTTTTTCAAGCGATTCGCTTACTTCCTGGGTAGTTACATCCTTATCAAACTGCACAACATAGCTTCTTCCTCCTTTAAAATCAACACCGTAGTCGAAACCGTAAAACACCATAGAGGCGAATGAAACGATAAACAACACAGTAGAGATTATATAGCTCAGCTTACGCTTGCCCATAAAATCGAAATGGAAATTCTTAAACAGGTCGTTGGTAAACTTGTTGCCAAAGTTTATTGTCCATTTTTTATCAAAAGCATAATCGAACATTACGCGTGATACCAATACCGCTGTAAACAGCGAGGTAAAGATACCATACATAAGCACCAGACCGAAACCTTGAATAGGGCCCAAACCGAAGATAGCCAACACTATAGCTACTACCATAGTACATAAGTTACCATCTATAATAGCGCTGTATGAGTGCTGATAACCTTCATCAACTGCCAGGCGTAATCCTTTGCCGCGGTGGGTTTCTTCACGCACACGCTCATTTATAATAACGTTGGCATCTACCGCCATAGCCAGGGTAAGTAGTATACCGGCCATTGCTGGTAGGGTAAAAGATGCACCTATCGATATAAGTGCGCATATCAGTATAAACAAGTTCAGGAACATCGCAATGTTGGCAATTACACCCGAGCGGTTGTAATACAACACCATGAATAAGAACACCATTCCAAAACCAATTAACAGCGACAATAAACCGGCTTTAATCGATTCTTTACCTAATGATGGCCCGATAACCTGCTCTTGGATAACCTGGGTTTTAGCCTCCAGTTTACCGCTCTTAAGTATGTTTGCCAAGTCAATAGCTTCTTCCAGTTGGTCTATACCGGTAATTTGCGATTTACCACCCGATATCTTCTGCTGCACACGTGGCGCGCTAAACACACGGTTATCAAGTACAATAGCGATACATTTCTTAACTGCTTTGCCGTTTACAGTGCCTTCTACAGCAGCACCGGTCATTCTTTCCCATTTAGATGCTCCAAGAGAAGTCATCGAAAGTTCAACTTCAGGTATACCATTCTGGTCGAAACCTTGTGTCGCGTTGGTAATAGCATCACCAGCCAAAGGTGCTTCGGTAGATGATGGATTTCTCTTTATAGCAAACAACTGGTAAACGTTACCGCTTTTACCTGCAGGGTGTGCACCCCAAAGCAATGCAAGGTCGCGAGGCAATGCTGAACGCACTTCAGGACGGGCTAACAGGGCGTTAACACGGCTGGTATCTTTACCCAAAGCCTGGCCTACCATTGGGCCTTCGCCTATGCGCTGGTTTTGTCCTTCGGTAATAATGTTTGGATATAGAACTTCAAACAATGGATTTGAGTTCTGGTTGGCAGAATCTGCTTTTGCGGTGTTAGTGGTATCTTTTGCAGCACCGGTAGTATCAGCACCAAACAAGGCATTAGATGCCGCAGAAGTTGTGGTATCAGGGCTTAAAGCTCCGCCTGTAGTATCTGCCGAAGCCACTGTAGCTTTCTTAGCTAAAGATGTGCGCAGGGTAGTATTAGCCTGGTCTAAGTAACCAAATACTTCCTGTGCTTCGTAAGTATCCCAAAACTCTAACTGGGCGGTAGCCTGTAATAATTTACGCACACGCGCCGGGTCGTCTACACCTGGTAACTCAAGTATAATACGTCCGGTGTTTTCCTGTAGCGATATGTTTGGTGATGCTACACCAAATTGGTCGATACGGGTTTTTAGAACCTGGAAAGTAGTTTTGATAGCCTTTTCAAAATCGCCGCGTAATACGGTAATTACTTCATCGTTAGATGAGGTAGTGGTTATTTTACCTTTGTAAGCCTCAATAGGGGCGAAGATGCCAGCTAGTTTTGCATCCTTGTTAAGTGCTTCAAACTCAGTTTTAAACAAACCCAAAAAATCTCCCGGATTTTGTTTCTGCTTCGCCTTGGCATTAATTATAGCCTGGTTGAATTGCGCATTCTTGCTATTGTACGACAAACTGCGTAATACGTCATCTTCAGCTATTTCCATTATAAGGCTCATACCACCCTTCAAGTCAAGGCCTAGCGACAACGAATGGTCGCGGCTGAACTTATAGGTAGAGATATCTCCTAAGAAACTAACAACCGGAATACCCGATACAGAATCGAGGTAGTTACGGCGGTAGGTCTTGGTTAACTGGTCAACCGAGTCGCGGAAAAGTATTTGCTCCGCAGGGGTTAGGCCTGCTGGTTGGCTCACCTTAACTGCCGAAGCAGCATAAGCATCTGCCTTACCTTCTACATAGTTAGCTACGAAGGTAAACGACAATTGCACCAGGCACACGAAGATCAATACCCAGGTGAAAAATTTAATAATTCCTTTAAGGTTCTGCATTTGTGGTTTTGTTTAAAATCTTTAAAAAGCCTGTCCTGCCTTTTGGGCAGGGCGGGCGCAAATATATAAGAATAGCCGATATTGAAAAGTAATGGGTTTTAACAGGCTTATTATCTGTTTTGTCCTAATAACTGGATAGTGCTAAAAACCTTCTTTTTGTAGTACGTAACTTATTGCAGCATTAATTACCCTCTTAAGAGCAGTATACTTTAAAGTAAAAAAGGTATCCTTTAGATAAATCTGTAAAGTTCTGAAAATAAGCATTTTACAGATTTTAATGGTTTAAATTTTCTTTTATCTCATTATTACCAAACGTTTGGATAATTTAAAACCAGCGTGGTTGTATAGGGTAACTATATATATTCCAGGCAAATAATTATCTGTAGATAAGGTAATAGGTGAGTCGTTTTCAACAAAAGTGCTAACTATTTTACCTGTTGCATCGCTAATAGTTATTGTATTATTTTGTTCTGACTTTAAAATTGTAATACTAACCATTTCATTTGCAGGATTGGGATATAAGTGAATACCAGCTTCTTCACCTGTTATTTCTTCAATCCCAACAGGCCTAAGCTGACAATTGGCTGTACTGGGATATACAGGAAACGTGGAGTCCTTATAGCTACAAAAGAAGTAGTCATGTTGATCGCTGACACAATACCAGGTAGGGACCAAATTATTGACTTGCATGCCCAACGTTTGGGAAACACGGCCCCTAAGATTGTGTGCCTGAATGCAGGAGTCTGCCAACCGGAAATGATAATAGTGAAGCGTTGAATCGTTTATTATTTCATTTCCAACTGAGTCTACAACTACATGTATGTAGGTATCTCCTCCATGCATAATATCTGTAATTGGCATTGTAAGAGTATCTCCCACCTGAGCATTAAAAAAATATACCGGTTTCCACGTATTGGATTCTTCATAATAAAAGAATACAGTGTCGCTTTGCTCGTACGTGTATATGGGTTTAGGCATTAAGGTATCTACCACAAAATATGGGGAACTATTATAATGCTGGCCGTTGTAATGTATAATCTCTATTTTTTTGCATGCACTGGCTTCCACAACTGTATCTTTTGTATACCTGTAATGTATGTCCCCAACTTGATTCCAGTAATAGTACCCGTAATGCCATTCAGCTCCTGCCGGGCACCAGCTTTGTGCGTATGAGGCAAGAGGCAAAGACAGTATTATTAATAGATAAATCAAGGTTTTCATAGTATTGGGATTAGAGCGAATGCTAATATATGCCTTAAATTCTATATTATCTTTGTTACTGCTTAACTATCTTCAACACTTTAGACACCTCATTTGCCTCTGCCCTTATAAAATAAACCCCGGTGCTAAGGTCGTTGCCTAATACCAGTGTGGCCTCGGGGGTGTCTATACTATATTGTTTTAGTACTTTACCACTAGTATTTATCAGCCAGATGCCTGCAGTGGCAACTGCACTGTGCTGAAGCTTAACTTGGGTGGTACTGCTAAATACTGTAGGCATGGCCGTAAACAGTAACTCTTCACTGCTATTTTCAATACGCGTAGCTGCCTCGCACTCCAGTGTTACATCCAGGGTCTTCACAATTCCCTCTTTCAATTCTACCCCGCCTATAATTACTGTCTGGCAATGGTTGTTCAGGTCGGTAAAGCGCACATCGTATAAACCCGAATCACCTATCCCTGTTTTATAGCTGCCAAGTATATCGGTTCTTTTATAGCGCGGGTGGCCTATTATGTCGGTGCGTATATTCGGCAGCTTATTTCCTGCCTGGTCGGTTACGGTACCTTCCAGGTAGCAGGCGCGCTTAAGTGTGGGGCTTAGCACAAATAAGCCCTCTTGCCTGTCGCTGCATATTATATTGCCCGACGGAAAGAACGGGTAAACGCCCCAGCACCCGGCAAAACCGCTGCTGGGCGGCACCGGCGAGGTATCAAACCAACCCACCTCAATCATATTATCAGGCTTATGTGCATCTACAATGGTTACACCATTGTGATAGTAACTGGTATATAAGTAGCCATCCCTGTAGTACGTGTTATGCGCAATAGATGAATCTACATCGCTGTGGCGGTACTGGTCCAGTTCCTTAATATTATTCAGGTCACTTATGTCGTAAGACGTTACAGGGGCAAACTTCTTCTCATCGGTATTAAACAGGTAGCGGCCATCATCGCTTAGCCATACATTGTGCGAAAACGCAAAAGGCGTTTCCTGTCTTACAAACGCTATAGGGTTGGTCTTATCATGCACATCCGTTACCGAAAACTGCCCTTTGGTAATTTCACTGGCATACATAGTATCGTTCCGCACAAAGCAATCGTGCACGTAGTAGTCATCGAAAAAGCCAACATAAGTTGGGTTCATCGGGTCCGGCTTCAGGTCGCAGATGAGCGTGCGTTCAAACACATTGGTACCATTCAGGTATATAAACCCGTTTTCATCTACAAAGCAGGTATGTGCCCGCTGAAAATCGGCACCCGGCACATTGCTCCAGTGTACATAATTAGCACTCAGCGGCAGGTTGCCTAAGTCCACAATCAGCAAGCCGCCTTTGTTTTCATTTACCATGTAGGCATAGTGCTGCCACACCTTAGGCTCTTGCCATGGCGATGTATCTGCCGGAACAAAGAATAAGCTGTTGGGGTGGTCGGGGTCAGTCACGTCAACTATTGCCATGCCGGTTTCTTCGCCCACCAGCGCATATTCGCGGCCAGTGCTGTCGGTATAGCCCCACAGGTTGCTAAGTATGTGCGGGTATTGCACATTGCTTCTAAACCGGATATCGTTTTGGGCAAATGCCTGAAAAACAAACAAGCAGAATAGTACAGGGTAAGCACGGTGTGTAAATTTCATAGGCATATTACTGCAATGATAATTTATATTGGCACCGCAAACAAAACAGCGTTATGGCAGACATAGAAAAGTTTAAACAGGCAATTGCTTCGGGTTACGATTGTAAAGGTGATTATATAGTACTAGGTGCTGCCATGCTCGATGGCGCACCGGTAGAAAACGCCCTGGTAAAGGTGCCGCTAAAAACTCTCAACCGCCACGGCCTTATAGCCGGTGCTACCGGTACAGGTAAAACCAAAACCCTGCAGGGCCTTGCCGAGCAACTTTCAGATAAGGGCATTTCGGTATTGGTAATGGATATCAAAGGTGACTTTTCGGGCATTGCAATGCCGGGTACCAATAACCCTAAAATAGAAGAGCGCCAGAATAAAATAGGTATAGCCTGGGAGGGCAAAGGCAGCCCGGTTGAGTTTCTTACGCTCAGTAAAGAGAACGGTGCCCGCTTGCGCGCTACAGTTTCAGAGTTCGGCCCCGTATTGTTCTCTAAAATACTCGGACTGAATGATACGCAGGAGGGCGTGGTGTCTATTGTGTTTAAATACAGCGATGATAACAACCTGCCCCTGCTGGACCTTAAGGATTTTAAAAAGGTGATGAACTACACCACCGGTGAGGGCAAAAAGGAGATTGAAGAAAACTACGGTAAGGTGTCTACCGCTACTACCTCTACCATTCTACGCAAAATTATAGAGCTGGAGCAGCAGGGTGCCGAGATATTCTTTGGCGAGAAGAGTTTTGAAGTGGACGACCTTGTACGCCTGGACGATAACGGTAAAGGCATCGTATCTATCCTTCGCCTTACCGATATACAGGATAAGCCCAAATTGTTCTCTACTTTCATGTTGAGCATGTTGGCCGAGATTTACTCCTCATTTCCAGAGGAAGGAGACGCCGACCAGCCCAAGTTGGTCATCTTTATAGATGAGGCCCATCTTATCTTTGAAGAAGCCAGCAAGGCCCTGCTGGACCAGATAGAAACAATTGTAAAGCTAATCCGCTCTAAAGGAGTAGGCATTTTCTTTTGCACCCAAAACCCTACCGATATTCCCGACGATGTATTGGCACAACTGGGCTTAAAAGTGCAGCACGCCCTGCGCGCATTCACCGCCAAAGACCGCAAGCAAATCAAGTTGACTGCCGAAAACTATCCACTCAGCGATTTCTACGATACCGAAACACTCATTACCTCATTAGGCATGGGCGAGGCACTGGTAACCGTGCTAAGCGAAAAAGGCAACCCTACACCACTGGCGGCTACCTTATTACAAGCCCCCCGCTCGCGCATGGATATACTAACCCCGCAGGAGATTGAAACTATTAACGCGAACTCTTACCTGGTTAAAAAGTACAACGAGGTTATCGACCGCGAAAGTGCTTTCGAGATATTATCAGGCAAACTAAAAGCTTCCAGTCAACCGGTACCGGGGCAGCAAACAGAAACTGTTCAGAATACAACAGTGCAAAAGCCAACTGAAGAAGAAGAACCCGGTATGCTTTCAAAAGGCGTTGGCGCAGTAGGTGATTTTGTAAAAAGCAGCACCGGCAAAATCATTATCCGCGAGGTTACGCGGGGCATACTGGGCATATTAGGTTTCAGCAGCACCGGTAGAAGAAGGAAGTA
>DATGWP010000065.1:0-15217 GCA_035299425.1 Chitinophagales bacterium
CAATACCACACCTAGCCGCCCGCTTATAAAGGGCGAGCATACTACAGGTGCTACCGGTTTCCAGGAGATATATGGCGGCAACCAAACGCACCACTATGTGCAGATGACGGTAACCGAATTCTCTGAGTTCTGGCTGCATGGTTCACAGGTATCACAACCGCTGCCGGTAGAGATGATTTACCTGCAGGCCGATGCAGTTAACAACGCGTTTATCCGTGTAACCTGGGCTACGGCTATCGAAATCAACAACGATGGCTTTGAAGTAGAGCGCAGTGTAGATGGACAGAACTGGACACAGATTGGCTATGTAGATGGGCACGATAACTCTACAATACAGAACAACTACAAATTTGATGATATGAACGTAAGCCCTAATGTGGTTTACTATTACCGCCTGCGCCAGGTAGATAACGACGGGGCATTTGAATACACCGACATAGTAAGCGCGCGCCTAACCGGCGAGATAAGCTTTAGTGTGGCCGAGTTTGTACCAAACCCAACCATGGCAAAAACCAACCTGGTAATTACCGGCACCAAAGAACAGGACATTACCGTTACGTTCCACAACATAGTAGGTCAGAAGGTACTGGAAGGCCACTATGGTGTAAACAAGGGAGCAAACCGTATCGAGTTCGATTTGGGCCAGTTGGCATCAGGCACTTACACGGCCATTGTATCTTCAGCCAACGAAGTTTATACCCGCAAAGTGGTATTAACTAGGTAAGGTATTCACATCTATTAAAGAAAAGGGGGCTACTATAGCCCCCTTTTTTGTTTTAACGGTTAGTATAGTTGGTTTTGTTCACATCTTCCTAACCTAAATTTCACGTGTCCGGATTTTTTTTTAATTTCCTTCGCTCAAAATTTATAGCATGACAAAAAGAATACTTCCCGTTTTATTTACTTTGTTTTTTTTCGTAGCAAATGCGCAGGTTAATATAACTGTGGGTCCATATTTGCAATGTCCAACTACTAATAGTGTAGTTATTAAGTGGCGTACCGATAGCGCTTCAACTTCTAAAATAATGTATGGTACAGATGTGAATAATCTGAGCTTATCGGCTACTGATAATGCAGTTACAAACTGGCATACGGTTAAGATAACCGGCCTTACTGCCTATACCCGCTATTATTATGCCGTGTATAACGATAACACATTTGCCGAAGGTGGAGATACGGAGCATACCTTTAAAACTTTTCCTGTCACAGGCACACCTACACACGTACGTGCCTGGGCTATAGGCGATTTTGGAAAAGGCAACAGCAAGCAGGCGCGGGTGCGCGATTCATACCCCTTTGATAATGAAGAGACCGACCTTTGGTTATGGCTTGGCGATAACGTATATGATGATGGCACCGAGCAGGAGTACCTGACTAAAGTATTTGATTCTACGTATGGTTTTCAAAAGATAATGAAGTCGTTGCCTTTTGAACCGGCACCCGGTAATCACGATTACAACAGTGTTTCTCCTGTTGCCAGCCCTAAGCCACCTTTGCAGCACACGGGCCCATACTACGATTTTGTAGATGTGTATACACAGGGCGAAGCCGGTGGTGTAGCTACGGGCCATGAGTTATTCTACTCGTATAATTACGGCAATGTGCATTTTGTATCTCTTAACTCTGAGTTGGGTTCTGTATTCAGCGCCTCTGATGATTGGACAGGCGTAAACCCTTTTGCTACTTTCAATGGCTCGCCTATGACGCAATGGCTTCACCAGGATTTAGCAGCTAACACACAGCCATGGGTTGTTGTTTATTTGCACCAGCCACCTTATACCGATGGCTCGCACGATGCCGGTGCCTTTTACGAGATATACATGAAAGCTATTCGCGAGAATTTTGCTGAAATATGGGAGCAATATGGTGTAGATCTTGTGCTTTGTGGCCATAGCCACGTATATGAAAGAAGCTACCTCGTTAAAGGTTCTTATGGCGATGCGGGCGACATTACTCCTTTTAACTACGTGCAAAATACCAATGGGGTAGATTCGATGGGGCAGGCATTTATTAAGTACTCGCAAGGCTTTAATCCTAACCAGGGTACCGTATATGTGGTGTGCGGTAACTCCGGAAGTTCCGACGATGCACCTGGATTTAATCACCCATATATGTATGCTGAATATGGTTGTGATACGTGCATAGGCTCTTTTGTGCTCGATGTAGACAGTAACCGTTTAGACGGAAGGTTTCTTGATGCCTACGGAAACATTCGCGACCACTTTACTATTAAAAAGCTAAATGAAGCTGACCCTAATGCTGTAAGGGAAGTTAAGCCGGCCAGTTTCCTTAGTAAGCTGCAGGTGGCCCCCAATCCTTTTAGCAATAAAACTATGGCCAGCTTTGAACTGCTAAAGTCTGAAAGCCTGAAAATTACATTAAGCGATGCCGTAGGCAAAGTAACGAGTGTATACGAAGGCACACTGACCAAAGGCGCCCAGGAGATTGAAATAAATGCCCAGCAGCTTAAACTGGCCAAGGGTATTTACAATCTCCAGATTTCTACCGGTACACAAACCGAGGCCAAAACATTGATTATACAGTAGCCATGAAGGGTTTAATCACCGCTGCTATTTTATTTTGTGTGGCGGGTGTAAGTGCCCAGGTTTTTGATGTTACTTCTTTTGGTGCTGTAGGAAATGGCACCACACTCAATACCTCCGCCTTTCAGGCAGCTATAGACAGTTGCCACAATAGTGGAGGGGGTATAGTGCGGGTAGCGGGTGGCAATTTTGTAACTGCCACGGTGTATCTTAAAAGTAATGTAACCATTCAGATTGATTCGGGCGCAACCATTACCGGTGCCCCCAATACTACCGACTACCCGGATGTAACACCTCTGGTGCGCAACTATACCGATAACTACACACAGCGCTCTGTTTTTTACGCCGAGGGCCAACATAATATCGGCATTACAGGCAAAGGCACTTTTAATGGAAATGGTATTTCTGTTCCTTTTCTTCTCGATTCGGATAATAAGCCGTATGGGTTCAGGTTTATATCATGTACAAATGTGCGTTACGAAGGTATCACCATGCGCAACTCCGGTTTTTGGATGATGCATAATCATAACATCGATACCCTGGTAATAAAGAACCTGACTATCATCAATCAGAATTTAGGTAATGGTGATGGTATTAATATAGATGGTTGCCGCAACGTACTGGTAGATAGCTGCACGGCCGATTGCAACGACGACCCGCTGGTTATTAAAACAACCTCACTGGCTGCCAGCGAAAATATTGCTATTAGCCATTGCGTGCTTATGAGTTATTCGCGCGCTATAAAAATAGGTACTGAAATTCATGGTGCCGTAAGGAATGTGCACATACACGATATTGAAGTAAAGCAAAGTAATACGGCGGCTATCGACGCCAAGTGTGGCATCAATTTATCGGTGGTAGATGGAGGAAGTATGGAGAATGTATTGATTGAGAACGTTACTATGTCGGGTATTAAAGTGCCGTTGCTTATCCGCCTGGGCAACCGGGCACGCAAGTACACCGATACCGCTGCTGCACCGGGTGTTGGCTTTTTACGCAACGTAGAGTTGCGTAACATCACCGCTGTTGCCTCAACAAACGTAACCAGTTCTGTTACCGGTATTCCGGGGTATGCGGCTCAGAACATCCGGTTAAAAAACATAGATATAACCTTTCCCGGGGGGCAGCCTGCCACCAATAGTAATTTTGTAGTGCCCGAAAATGTGGCTTCGGGGCCCGAGGCTACAATTTTTGGAGATACCCTGCCGGCAGCAGGGCTTTATATGCGCCATCTTGATTCTATACTACTGCAAAATGTTTGTTTTCATAGCGCACAGTATGACCAGAGGCCAACACTGGTGCTGGATGATGTTGCTCATTTCGACTCATCAGGCGTATGCATTATTAGTAGCGCTGCTACTATCGAAAGTAGTTTTAGTATCAGGATGTATCCTAATCCGGTTACTAGCGAGCTGTATATAGAAACCGCAGCCGGAAAAGAACTCGGCGAAGTTGTTGTTTATGACATTGCAGGGCAAGTAGTGCAACGGTTACGGTGCACCGGCAGCCGGTGTGCAGTGCCTGTTTACGGCCTTGCTACAGGGGTATATGTTCTTACAGGCTTAGCGGGCAGCGAGCGTTTTGTTACCAGGTTGGTTAAGCAATAAGTCAACACGGGTTTCCTATTGTGGAAAACAATTAATAATATGTTGGTTTAGGGAAATATTTAATTTACATTTGAGTATTAACTAAATCCAAATTTATGGCTAAGAAAAGCAAAACCGTTACCCACAAACAGACTGTGTATCTTAACAAAGCCACCGGCCGCTTTGCGTCAGCAAAGTATGCAAAGGCAAACCCGGGTAAAGTAACCCGTAAGTACATTACTATTACCAAAAAGAGGTAATATAGTTTGTCGCTTTTTTTCGTGTTTTAGTAGAACAACGGTGCCTACAACGTGCCATGCAAAATTTTTCGAACCTGTGCCTTTAACCGGCACAGGTTTTTTTGTTTTCAGTTTGTTGTCTTTTGGTTAATAATGAAAGACCTCTAATTTCACCTGTCAGTAATGATTAGCACAAATAGAAAGTATGATGTAGTTATAATTGGCAGCGGCCTGGGGGGCATGGTGTGTGCTGCTGTTTTAAGCAAAGAAGGCAGGCACGTATGTGTGCTGGAGAAAAACGAGCAGATAGGTGGCAGCCTGCAAACCTTTCGGCGCGAGGGCGTAACCTTCGATACCGGTGTGCATTATATCGGTGGCCTTTCAAAAGATAATACGCTGTATAAAATTTTTAATTACCTGGGCATTATGGAGCGTTTGGAAACCTTACGCATGAATGAGCAGGGCTTTGATGTGGTTGCCTTTAAAGATGATGCTTCGGAATATCCTTACGGTATGGGTTACAATAATTTTAAGGCCATACTCGCTGCCCGGTTTCCCCTTGATGTAAATGCCATAGAAACTTATTGCAGGGATATGCAACGGATTTGCAGCAGCGTTCCGCTCTATAATCTACAGCCAGAGGATGGGTATAACGATATGAGCATTTTTACAACAAGTGTAAAGCAGTACTTCGAGGCGTTAACCACCAATAAAAAGTTGCAGAATGTGTTAGCCGGTACCAACCTGTTGTATGCCGGTACACACCTTACGCCTTTATACGTGCATGCCTTGGTGGTTAACAGCTACATCGAGGGAGCCTATAAGATAAAGAACGGAGGCGACCAGATAGTGAAGTTAATGGCCCGGATTATAAAAGAGAATGGGGGAGAAGTGTTGCGCATGCACGCTGTAAAAAGTATAGATGTAGAGAGTGGGGTAGCCAAATCTGTAACACTTGAGGGAGGAGAAGTGATAGAAGGAGATGTGTTTATTTCGAACCTGCACCCGGCTCAAACATTGAAGATAACCCAAACCGATGCTATAAGGCCTGCTTACCGCAGCCGTATAGCCGGTTTACCAAACTCGGTTTCTACTTTTGTATTGTATGTAATTTTAAAGCCGGGCTCCATGCCTTTTCGCAACCGCAACTATTACTATTTTAATGATGAAGATGTATGGAATGCTACCGGGCATACCGACGATAATTGGCCGCTGATGTATGCTATGTTTGAAGAGGTTCCCGAAAAACAGAATGAGTTTGTAGAAGCATTTACAGTAATGGCCTATATGTGGTTTGATGAAGTAGCCCAATGGAAAGATACCGAACATACTACCTTGAACGAGAATGAGCGTAGCGAATCGTATCAGCAATTCAAAAAACAAAAAGCTGAAAAGTTGTTGGATGTTATGGAAATAAAATTTCCCGGTCTGCGCAGTTCAATACAGTCTTATTACACCTCTACGCCGCTATCTTACCGCGATTATATGGGTACTGACGATGGCAGCATGTATGGCATTGTAAAGGATTATAACGAACCTGTTAAAACGATGATTTCTGTGAAAACAAAAGTGCCTAATTTGTTGCTTACCGGCCAAAACGTGGGCTTGCATGGCGTATTGGGGGTAACCGAGAGCGCCTTGCTTACCTGTGGGGCTATCATTGGCAAGGAGTATCTTTTGGATAAGATAAAGGCGGCTAATCCCTAACAATCTCTAAAATAAGGAGAGCCAGGCGGCTATACTTAAAATAGCTGTGGTCAATTCTTAAATTTGCACCCCTTGGTATGAAAAAAATAGGTAAAGTTTTAGGGTATACGTTGCTGGTGTTGGGGCTATTGCTTTTTGCCGCTTACGCATGGATTCAATGGGGGCTTGCGCCACAAATACCAAACGTAGAGGATAAATCTTCTTTGAACCTTCAGCGTGAAAAAGTGGGCGATAACTTTTATCGCATAGGCAATAACTGGCTCCGTAAAAGCGAAAGCGGATTGTGGGAAGAGTATATAGAAGGCGAACCATTTGAGCGTGGAGTTATTACCGGTAAACTGGAGAAAGAATTGCTTTATACACAGGAAGAAGCCTTTGTTGAGCAAATACACAACCTGGTGCCCGACAACAATTATTTGAGCTTTCTTGGTTTTTTTACGCGCGTATTTAACCGACACCTGGATGAGAATTTCCCCATGGAGAATAAGCTGGAAATTTATGGCGAGTCGTTTTCTGCACCTAAAGAGTTTGAGTTTATTGGCCCTGCGTACGACCGTATGCTTAATTACCATGCGGCACACGATATTGGCCATGCCCTGCAAAGCCTGGCATTGGTGGGTTGCACTTCGTTTGCCGGCTGGAATGAGCGCAGTGCAGATTCATCTATGATAATAGGCCGCAATCTCGACTTCTACATGGGCGATAAGTTTTCGCAGGATAAGATTGTTTACTTCTGTAATCCAAAGGCTGGCCATAAGTTTGTAATGATTACCTGGGCCGGCTTCATGGGTTGTGTTTCGGGCATGAACGAGAAAGGGGTAACCGTTACCATCAATGCTGCTAAAAGCGATGTGCCAAATGCTGCTACTACACCTATATCAATTTTAGCCCGCGAAATTTTACAGTATGCAGGTACTATTGACGAGGCCTTTGCTATTGCCAAAAAGCGTAAGACTTTTGTGTGCGAAACGCTGATGATAGGCTCCGCAGCCGACCACCAAACTGCGTTGATAGAAAAGAGCGTGAGTAAAACGGTCTTGTATCACAGCGATACCAATTTCATTCTATGCGCCAATCACTACCAGAGCGATAGTTTTAAAACCGATAAGAGTAACCAGGAGAATATGCAAACCAGTGCTTCGCTTTACCGGTTCAACCGGTTGGAGGAGTTGATGGACCGCACCGGTAAACTCGACTATAAAAATGTGGCAGCTATTCTCCGCGACCAGAAAGGCCAGAAGGATAAGAATATTGGTATAGGAAACGAGAAGGCGCTTAACCAACTTATTTCTCATCACGCTATTATTTTTCAGCCCGAGAAACTTCGGTTTTGGGTAACCGCTAACCCGTATCAGCTAGGTGAGTTTGTTTGCTACGATTTGAATAAAGTATTTGCGCAAGCGCCTTCCTTAACAGCCGGTTTGGCTTTGAACGAAGCCGATTTAACCATACCGGCAGATACATTCCTGCAATCTGATGCATGGAAGAATTTTTTGCACTGGCGGGAAATAAAACAAGTATTGAAAGGTGCTGCTAAACAGAAAAAGCCTATTAAGCATGAACAGGCTGTTGTAAAAGGATTTATTGCTTTCAATCCTGAGTTTTGGGAAACTTACCAGGTAGTTGCACAATACTATTCGGCCCAGGGAGATAAAGAGAATGCCAGCCGATATTATACGATGGCATTAACCAAAGAAGTAAACGATACGCACGAGGTTGATAAGATGAAGGAAGAAATGAAAAAGCTGCAATAAGATGATTCTGGGTATAGGAACAGACATTGTCGAAGTAGAACGGGTGCGCAAGGCTATAGATCAACCGGCTGTGCTGCAGAAAGCTTTTTCTGCGCGAGAGATTGAGTATTGCAGCCAGGATAAATTTGCCCAAAGCTATGCCGGGCGTGCTGCGGGTAAAGAAGCCTTCTTTAAAGCACTGGGTACCGGCTGGCGCGATAAAATGAATATTTACGAGGTTGAGATATTAAACGATGACCTTGGTAAGCCATTTATTGAGTTAAGTGGAGAAACGTTGAAAGTGTTTGAGCAGCGGGGTGGAGGTAAAATTCACATTTCGCTTTCGCATATTAAGGAAACTGCCATTGCTTTTGTTATAATTGAAAGTAAATGAGCATAGCATTTCAACCACTTTCCGATATTCAAACTTTGCAGCTGCAAAGGCTAAAAAAACAGTTGCAGTTTCTTGCGGCTCATTCGCCTTATTACAAAGCTCTTTTTGCTAGGCACAGTGTCAGCATAGAGAATATAAATGCACTGGAAGATTTAGCTTCTATTCCTACCACTACCAAGGAAGATTTTAGCAACCATAATTTCGATTTTCTGTGCGTTCCTAAAAGCAGTATAGTAGATTATACCACCACCTCGGGCACTACCGGTGCACCGGTAACCGTGGCACTTACCGAAAATGATTTACAGCGCCTGGCGTATAACGAAGAGCAATCTTTTATATGCGCAGGCGGCAAAGCAGCCGATGTTTTTCAGCTGATGCTTACACTAGACCGACAGTTTATGGCAGGCATGGCTTATTACCTTGGCATACGCAAACTTGGCGCAGGTGCCGTGCGGGTAGGGCCCATATCGCCTCAAATGCAATGGGAGAATATTTTACGGTTCAGGCCCAACACAATTGTAGCAGTGCCTTCGTTTATTTTAAAGCTGATTGATTATGCTTTGGCTAACGGCATTGATATTAACCAATCGGGTATAGAAAAGGCCGTATGTATTGGCGAACCGGTACGGCAGGCAGATTTAAGCCCTAATACACTCGCAAAGCGAATTACAGAGAAGTGGAACATTAAGCTGCACTCTACCTATGCCTCTACCGAGATGCAAACCGCATTTACCGAGTGCGAACATGGCAATGGTGGCCACCTTAACCCTGAGCTGCTGATTGTTGAAATACTGGATGATAATGGCAAACAATTGCAGGCCGGGGAGTTTGGTGAGGTTACTATCACCAGCCTGGGGGTAGAAGGCATGCCGCTATTGCGCTACCGCACCGGCGACATTTGCTGCTATTACAATGAGCCCTGCGCTTGCGGACGAAATACTATCAGGCTTTCGCCTGTAGTGGGCCGCAAAAACCAAATGATAAAGTATAAAGGCACCACTCTATTTCCACCCTCGGTTTACGATGCGCTTAGCCAGGTGCCGGAGGTTAAAGACTATATAGTCGAAGTAACCAAAAATGATTTAGGTACGGATGAAATTCATATCCACGTAGCCCTCAACGGCAACCTGGACGTAGCCGAACAGAAAATAAAAACATCCCTTCAGTCAAAACTGCGTGTTACACCTTCTCTAAGCTTTGTGTCGGCACAGCAGCTACAAAGCATGCGCCCTGCCGACAGCCGCAAACCTTTAATGATTATTTTTAAGTAGGGCCTGCACTATACTATCTATTGTCAAAAGAAAAAGAAAGGGCATCTTCAGGTTACTGTAGAGGCCCTCTCTTTTCAGTTTTTTTACTACTTTCTGATAGCGTAAGCACAGTCTCTTTTCAGGCTGTCTTGTTCAAAACAAAATCTTTTTATGCCGCCACTGTCACTTAATAAAATGGTAGCGGGGGCAGCACCTTTTATGGTTAAGTTGCCTTGGTTGGTGCAGGTGCAGGGCATCACATTACCTGCTTCGGTCAGGGTAAAATTTACGCCGTCGTAGCTAACGGATAGCATTTGTCCGTGATGCTGGTAATTGCCCACAAAGCGCTTGCACTTGCTTAGTTTGTTGCAATCCTCCAGCAGAAAACAGACCACTAGCAGTGGAATCAGGAGGTGTTTGGTAATCATGTTGTAGTTTGGTTAGGGTTGGGTTGGTGTAATTAAATGTTATTTGCTTTTCATAGGTTTTAGTTTTAGTGTTTTACTCCATGGGTTCAATAGTCTGGTTTTAATACTGCTGTTTTTCTATTCTGCAACATCTACATAATACCCTAAAAAGAACATATAGAATAAATCAATAGGTATTGTCTTTTTATGTAAAAAGCCATTTTATGGTGAACAAAAAAAAGTGTGGGAGCTGCGTTTATGCTGAAAAGATAGAAGTAGTTTTTGTACCGGCAAAAAAAATAAGGGTATTTTATTGGCTTCTGGTAAAATAGCTACCGGTAGGCATTACTGTTGTTGTAACATGCTTTTGTTCTCTGCCCGTTCAGGCCATTTTAATTTATCTTAGTGCAAATTCAATCACCTTACAAGTATGGTTATATACAGAAATGGTCCGGTCGGCGCATTAATAGATTTGTATGAGCAAAGCGTTCACCGGTATATCGGCTTGCTGAAATCCCTCAGCCACCAGCAGTATCAGGCAATAATGGATACTACAACCGAAGATGCAGATTGCGTATCCGCTCAAAGCATAACCAACCATGTATTGCAGGCCGGTTATGGATATGCAAATTATATCCGCCGCCAGTTTAACGACCCGCTTGGCGCAAAAAAAAGATAAATATGATGTGCCCGATACGGATGTAGCCGTATTGGAACTGGAAAAAATGATGGCGTATACCTTGCAAACTATGGAAGACAAATGGAATCTTTCGTATGAAGACGTAATAAACAATCAAATGAAAACTGCCTGGGGCCAGCAGTACGATTTTGAGCAATTGCTGGAACATGCCATCGTGCATGTTATGCGGCATAAAAGGCAAATCGAAAGATTGCTAAAGTTGGGTTAAACAGTATCTATTTAATCTGAACTAATAGAGTTGGATGAGGTAGCTTACATTTATCTCCAACGTATTCCGTTACATCTATGTTCCCTGTTTTCGCTCCCCAGTTTAATGTCAACTTATTGTTTCCCTCGTTTTCTATTACCGTGCAATCTTTCGGAAAGTGCCAAACGAATTTTGACTCCGGGCTGGAGGCTGTAACCGTGTAGGTTAAATTTTTTTCATTTCGGCTAACCAGGTTTTTACCCTCAATACCCGTAAGTTTTATCAGGCCGAAATCAACCGCAGTCCAGTATGACGAGAAGTAATTCTTATCGGCAGAGAAGGCCCCTCTGCGGCCGCCCTGGTTAGGGCATTGGCCGGGGTCTACCAGTAATGCGTGGCCCAGGTGTTTTACTTTATAGTATAAAACAGCAGCAGTGCCGTCCTCGCTTTTGTAAACGTTCCGCTCTATAGATTTTATACCGGTAAATTTCTTAATCCTTTCATTGGGTACAGTGCTTAATCCATGCAGGTTTGTCCATTGCTTCATTAGCTGCGATCCATTCCGTTTGTTTACTACTACATCAGCATTGCCCTGGTAAATTATCATGCGGGGATAAGCGCCGGTATATCCCGGGTTTTGTGCTCTTACCAGTTCCCCCCATTTATCCGGGCTTTTAATTCGCCAGCCATTAAAAGTCAGCATGGCGGTCCACAAATTAGTAGCGGTTTTATAAGCCCCGCCGGCAAATATTGCTCCTGCATTAATTTTTTCAGGGTAAGTAGACATCATTACAACTGCCATAGCCGCGCCCGCCGAAAGCCCCGTGACAAATATTTGCGTGGTATCAATATTGTTATCCTTTTGTGCTGCATCTATCATTTGCTTTATTGAATAACTTTCCCCCTGCGCTTTTTCAATATCGTTTCGTCGGTACCAGCAAAAACATTTCATAGGATTGTTAAGTATCTTTTGCTGGGGATAAATGATTTTAAAACCATAGGTGTCGGCTAGTTTATTCCAGCCCGATTGTGCAGCTACCCTGCCTGCCGATTGTAAGCAACCGTGTAATACTACAATCAATGGTGCTTTTTTATCGGTAGGCAAAGTGGGTGGTGTGTATGTGTACATCTTAAGGTTACCCGGATTACTGCCAAAATTCTTTACTTCAACAAGTGATTGAGCCTTTACCGTCAGTGTGGGGCCAACTACTAAAAGGCTTGTAATAAGAAGGATTACTGCGTAAAATAATTTCATACGTGTTTTTCTTTTATCCGGATGCTATACAGGCCAACGGCAGCTATAGCCGCACCCATTGCGCTTATTAAGAATACGGCCTCGGGCGAAACAAATTTCCATATTACCCCGGCCAACGTGCTGGCTAATAAAACGGCAATAGAGTTTAATCCCGCAAATGTGCCGATGGCAGAGGCCGTTTCTGTTTTGGGTACCATATTGCTTATAAGCGCCTTCGATATACCATCGGTGCTGGCTGCATAAATACCATACAACACAAATAGAATAACAAAACCGGTAAGGCTGTGGTTGATACCAAAACCCGCATACACCAACACAAAAAATACCAGTCCAAGCAGCATCGTTTTCTTCATGCCAAATTTATCGGCCAGGTGGCCCAAAGGAAATGCGGCAAGCGCAAACACCAGGTTATATAAAATGTAGCAGCCTATAACATGGTAATCGCTTAGCCCGCTTTCTTTTATTTTCATTAGCAAAAAAAGATCAGAGCTATTAAACAGAGCGAATAGGAGCAAAGCCCCTGCTACCTTTTTATAATCCGCTGGGGCAGTGGTTAGGTAATCAAAAGTTTGTGAAAGTTTGAAGGATGGTTTTTCGCTGCGCGGCAGTTTTTTCTCTTTTACAAAAAACGTGAGCAGGGTACCCAGCAAGGCCGGCACAAATGCTATCATAAATATCCACGTGTAGTGCGCCGGGTAGTAATACAAAAATACCAGTGCCAGCAAGGGGCCTATAGTGGCGCCCAGGGTATCCATCCCTTTGTGAAAACCAAACACCTTTCCTTTGTTCTCCGGTGTCGATTCATCGCTCAGTATGGCATCCCGCGCAGCGGTGCGTATACCTTTGCCCAGCCTGTCGGTAGCCCGCGCGCTGAATATCCAGAGCGGGTGGGTAAATGCGGCCATCATAGGTTTAGAAAAAGCGCTGAGCAGGTAGCCAATGTTTACAAAAGGCAACCTCCGGCCCATGCTGTCGCTCCAGCGGCCGAAGTAGCCTTTGCTTAGCCCTGCGGTTGCTTCAGCAAAACCTTCCAGCACACCAATCAGTACTGATGAAAAGCCTATGCTGCTCAAAAACAAGGGCATTACCGGGTATAGTATCTCGCTCGAAATATCATTCAGCAAGCTTACTACCGATAATATCCAAATGGTTCGGGTAAGGTACGTCACTGGGGAAAGTTAGCCATTATAAACTAAGGCTGAAGCTTAAAAATGAAAAATTTTCCATCATCGGTATGAAGGTAGGATATCATTATATGGGCTTGGAACCGGATGACGTTTACTGCTTCTACAAATTCTGTAGCCTTTAACTCCGCCACCTTGGCATTCAACTTAAAATAAACTCCTGCTGTGTTTTCGCGGCTTAGATAAGTTAAATCAGTTTTTCTAAAATGGCTTTTAAAGTAAAAATTATCGTAGTCGTTGTTTACCGCTGTAAATCCTTCATTCCAGATAATACTGGGCAATAGCAGATGGAAGAACATACCCGGGCTTAAATCCATAGGCAGGGCTATGTTGCTGGGGGTATACATATAGGGCACAATAAAAGGATAGTTAGTGCCTGCATTGGGTGAATTGCCAATAAATACTTCATATTGTCCGTCATCGGTAAGGTTAACCGCCAGCCCGATTTTCGACCCGGTGTGGCTGCCACACAGGCGGTTTAATGCAGGTCTCGGCTCAAGTGATAATTCACTTTCCTTTTTATTGTATACTCTGTAAAAGGGTCCGTTTTTATAACTTATAGCTTCGTCTTTTCCATGGGTGTATTCCTGCAATGTGGTACCGGCTTCAAAGTCTAGTATTTTATATACTAATTCATTTTGACTGGCAGATATATAGAATAAGCGTTTATCTATTAAAAACGTATTGTCCGATACACTCTTCGCTTTTTTGTTAGTGGAATTGCCCATGCTTATTTTCCGGAATGAGCCATTAAATGAATGTAGGTCTATTGTTATCACCTGCGTGGTGTCTACAATATTATTAAGCGTAATTACAAGTTGGTTGCTATCTAAATAGCACTTGGTGGCAGAATTGGCTGTAGCATTGGTATTTGGCTCATCGTATCTAACCCTTTTTAATATGGGCACATCAAATGTGGTATAACCATTGCCTACTGCATTAGGCTCAAAGAATACATTATATAATATATCAGCGTAGCCTTTGTTTATATCAAACCCCTCTAACGAAACAAAATGTTCTGTAGCTGTACTTGTACCGTTATACTCCCGCAGCATAAGCCCCGGATTTTCATTTTCACCTTTAAGAGTTAGTATAAAAAACTTACTGTCATACGAAAATGAATTCAAATAGTAGTCATTGGTCGCTAAAGGGGGGTATGAAAACTGCAAAAGGGTATTGCTATTCATATCTAACGAAATGCTGGAGAAATGTTCCAGCATTTTATCGCTAAAAAATAGGGAAGGCTTTTTGTTTGTTTCTGTTACTGCTATTACACCTTCAGATTTATCTATAAATTCTTCAAGGTTATACTTGCTTTGTTTAAGCACTGTCAAAGCGGTATCAAAAATAATCGTATGCAGTGTTTTCCCGTCCCTTATGAAGTAAACAAGCTGCTCATTATTTGTGTAAGAGTATGTATTCACTTTGCCCGATTTAAGCGGCAATGAAACATACTTAGTTTGTGCCGATACAGCGGCAAGAATTAATAGAGCTATTAAAAGGCAACCATACTTTCTCATAATTTATCAATGCGCTTTCAATGTTTAATAGGGCTGTATCACATTAGGCTGTTTACCTTTCTGCACTTTCTTTGGCTTTTTACCAAATTTAAAACACAACCCCACAGTTATACCTATGCTCGAAAATGGCGCCGAGTATTTTATATCCTTCGAGGGTGCACTGTTCGACTGGGTTGCGCGGAAATCAAGTTCTTTTACATAGGTGCCCTCGCGCGAGGCTGTGTTTAAAGCCTGCAGCTGGTCTTTACCATCTACTGTAAATTTGGTTCTGTTCCATCTGGTAGGGCTGTATGATCCGGCAGTACAGTTCATAGCCAGGTTTATTTTAAAAACCGGCGTAACATTAAACGACATACCTACCGATGAGTAAAACCCGATAAGCGCGCCGCCAAAATCACGCGTAGTAGTTTGAATGATGCGCTGGCTGTAGTTGGCTTTAATGGTAGCCTGCCGGTCTATATGCGCCACACCTATTATCATACCGGCCTCCAGCACCGGGCTCACAACTTTAT